>CBFGQE010000152.1:0-7328 GCA_965650815.1 uncultured bacterium | reverse complement strand
GGGTCAGGGTTCTTTCAGGACGCTGCGGATGGCGGCGCGGAGCTCCTGTTTCCGCTCGGGCAGGGTGCCGTCGAACCAGCCGCGGATGCGGCCCCGACGATCGACCAGCACGAAGTAGGGGCCGTGGAGGAAGAGGTCGTTGGGATCGACGCGGTTGGTCTCGATCTGGTCCATCATGGTGAACTTGAGGCCGTTCACGCCCAGTTCCTGCACGTCATCCTTCAAGCCGGTCAGGAACCACCAGCGTTGCGGGTCGGCGGAGAATTTCTCGCCGTGTTTGCGCAGCACCTCGGGGGTGTCGAACTCCGTGTCGGCCGTGAGGGAGACGAGGCGAAAGTCGGGCTCGCCGGCGAACTCCTGCTGGAGCTCGCGGAAGTGCGAAGAGAGCGCGGGGCAGAGCGAAGGGCAGCGGCTGAAGATGGTGTCGGCCAGCCAGACCTTGCCGGTGAGTTCGGCCGTGCCGACGGCGACGCCGAGCTGGTTGGTCAGGCGGAACTCGGGGACCTGGCCATAGACGGCCTGGGCAGGGACGCGGTCGCGGCGTTCCCGCACGAAGACCGCGGCGATGATCGCCGTGACGGCCACGAGGACGGCCCAGGTGATCCATTCGAGGCTGCGTTGTCGCACGTTCAAGCGGGGATGAGGTTGGAACAAAAAACCCGAGGCGCAAGGCCCCGGGTCGGAAAGACGCGTCGTAGGGTTCGCGGCCGGATCACTCGAAGCCGCCGCCGCCACCGCCGCCGCCACCGGCGGCTTCGGCCGACTTCTGGTTGAACCACTCGTCGTATTCCTCCTGGGTCTTCACGACGATGCTGCCGCGCATGACGCCATGGCCCTGGCCGCAGAGCTGGGCGCAGGTGAGGAGGTAGTTGCCGGTCTGGACCGGCTTGAAGCTGTTCGGGATCATCAGGCCCGGGATGGCGTCCTGCTGCGAACGCATGGCGTGGACGGCGAAGCCGTGGATGACGTCCATCGAGGTGATGTAGAACAGGGCGTCCTTGTTCACGGGGATCACGATGTCGTTGATCACCTTGAAGTCATCCTTGCCGGCGGGGTCGTTCGGATCGATGCCGAGCATGTTGTCGCCGCTGAGGAACTTCGCGTCGGCGGCGCCGAAGACGCCGTTGGTGCCGGGGTAGCGGGCGTTCCAGCTGAACTGCTGGGCGATGACGCGGATGACGGTGGAGTCCGACTCGGCCGGAAAGTCCTTGGCCGCGCGGGCCCAGAGCGGGATGGCGAAGCCGATCAGCAGCACGGCTTCGATCACGGCCACGACGCCTTCCAGATAGGTGGAGATGTGGCTCTTCACGCCGACGTAGTCCGCCTTGGGATTCCGGCCGGCGCGGAAGCGGAACAGGGTAAAGAGGAAGTAGGCCAGCCAACCGACAAAGAGCACGGCCATCAGGAGATGGACGTAGAGGATGAAGACATCGGTCTCGGCGCCGTGCGCGGAGGCGTGTTTCGCCATCCAAGGGAAATGAAACGTGTCCATGCGTTAGAGAGAGTCAGTCGGAGATTCGTCGGAACCGTCTTCCAGCGCCTGCCGGGCTTCCAGCGCGGCGGTGCGTTTGGCGACGTAAACAAAGAAGGAAACGACCCCGGCCAAGACCAGGCCGATGACGGCCAGCAGGGCGAGGATGCCCATGTTCATGCCCCGGGCCATCGGAGCGTCGCTCTTGCCGAAGCAGGTGGCGCAGGCCGAGGCATCGGCCGTTCCCGCCCAGAGGAGCAGGAGGACCGCCGGAAGGATGAAGCGGGCTGGGGTCTTCACAGGTAGCTGATGTTTTTGAGTTTCTTGAACACCGCCCGGCCATAGACGAGCAGCGCCGCCGCGCTGGCCGCCGAGGCGATGCTGAGGATCAAGTCGGTCTGTTCGCGGGAATCGCTCCAGGCCCGGTAGAACCAGAGCGCCAGCCAACCGGTCAGCGCGACCGAGGCGGTGACGAAGACGAGATGGAGGGCTTTGAGCGACATGGTGGATGCCTCAGTGCTGGACCGGAGCCGCGACGGGCGCCGCAGAGCCGGTGGTTGAGAACTGGTTCAGGCCGCCGCCGATCAGGCTGCCGTTGAGCATGGACCAGATGGTGAGGAAACCGAGGGCGATGAAGAAGAGGACCGTCACGACCATGACGGCATAGATCAGCTTCTTCTCCGACAGGAGGTGCATGAACCATCCGGCCACGAGGGTCGCCTTGATGGTGGCGATGATGAGGCCGATGGTGATGTTCTTCCAAGCGGCGCCGAAATCCACGTAGGAGATGGCGACCGTCAAAATCGTTCCAACGATCAGCATGGCGAAGATGAGCCAATAGACCTTGATGTGGGCCTTGATGTGCTCGGCTTCGTGTTCGTCATGCCCGTGGTCGGCATGGTCGGCATGGTTGTGTGCGGCCATAGACAGGGTTCGCGGTTACAGGAGATAGAGGACCGGGAAGAGGAAGATCCAGACGAGATCGACGAAGTGCCAGAAGAGGCCGGTGGTCTCGACGCGGTTGGTGAACCGGGCGGGATCGGTCTTCCACATGCGGGAGCCGGGCAGCCAGAGGTAGGCGATGACTAGGGCACCGCCGACCACGTGCAGGGCATGCAGGCCGGTCATGGTGAAATAGATCGCGAAGTAGGTGCTCTGCTGGGGGCCCCAATAGGTGAGGCGACGAATGTCGTCGAGCTTGATCTTCTCGGCCTCATGGGCGTGGGCATGGGCGGCGTGTTCTTCGGCGCCGTGGGCATGCTTGGGTGCGTCCTTCACGAAGCTGATTTCGGCGGTGTTGGCCTCGCGGAGCTTCTTGTCCGTGACGAAATACTGCTTCGGTTCCAGATGGCCGGTGAAGGCCGTGCCGTCCTTCATCACCACGTGGTAGTGGGAGAATTTGGCGGAATATTCGAAGGACTTGATGACGCAGAAGCCGAGGGCGCAGGCCACCGTGATGCCTTGGTAGAGGCGGAACTTGTTGAAATCCTTCAGCTTCAGCGAGACCCAGGCCATCAGCACGGTGATGGACGAGACGATGAGCACCGCCGTGTTGATCGCGCCCATCGGCACGTTCAACAGACCGTCGGAATGGTGCGGCCATGCTCCGAGCGCGGGCCAGACCGCCTTGGGGTCTGCGCCGACGCGGAGCAGGATGTAGGAGGAGAACAGCGCCCCGAACAGCATGATTTCGGAGGCGAGAAACAACCAGATGCCGACCTTGCCGTTGTATAGGCCTGTATCGGGACGGGGTTTCGTTGTGTAGGGGATGTCCATGACGGGAGCTTGGAGCTTAGGCGTGGGACTTCTTGGAATCGCGTTCCGGAGCGGAGGTGCCGTGCTGCGGCGTGAAGTCTTCCTTCGCGCCGGGCACGCTGTATTCGTAGGGACCGCGCACGATGGTGGGTTCGAAGGTGAAGTTGCCGTGCGGCGGCGGGGTCGGAGTGGCCCATTCCAGCGTGGTGGCGTCCCACGGGTTGTCGGAGTTGGTCTTCTCGCCCTTCTTGATGCTGATGAAGAGGTTCAGGATGAACGGGATCTGGGCGATGGCCAAGCAGAGGGCCGCCCAGGAAATGTGTTCGTTGAGCTTCATGATCCCGTCCGAAAGCGCGTCGGGGAAACCCTGGTTCACCGGGCTGGACGCCGCGTAGGTCGCGCCGCCATCCGCCATGCGGCGATGCATGCCGGCGAAGCCCTGGAGGAACATCGGGGCGAAGACCGCGTTCATGAAGATGAAGGAGAGCCAGAAGTGCGTCTTGCCCCAGAAGACGTTCATCTGGCGGCCGGTCATTTTCGGGAACCAATAGTAGATGCCCGCGAAGAGCGCGAAGATCGTTCCGGGAGCGACCACGTAGTGGAAGTGGGCGATCACGTAGTAGGTGTCGTGCAGCTGGATGTCGGAAGCATTGAAGCCGAGCGGCAGGCCGGTCAGACCGCCGATGCCGAACATCACCATGAAGGCCAGCGCGAAGTGCATCGGCACCGTGAAGCGGATCGAGCCGCCCCAGAGCGAGATGAACAGGCAGGTCAGGATGATGACCGAGGGGATCGAGATCATCATCGTGGTGGTCTGGAAGAAGGTGGAGATCTTCGTGCCCATGCCGGTCAGATACATGTGGTGGGCCCAGACGATGAAGGAGAGGAAGCCGATGCCGAGCGCGGCATAGACCATCGAGCGGTAGCCCCAGATGGGCTTGCGGGTGTTGTTCGCGACGATCTCCGTCACGATGCCGATGGCCGGCAGGATCAAGACATACACCTCGGGATGGCCGAGGAACCAGAAGAGGTGCTGCCACAACAACGGACTGCCGCCACCGGAGACGTTCAGCACGTCACCGGAGACCACGAGGCCGGAGGGCAGGAAGAAGCTGGTGTCGAAAAGATTGTCCATCAGCTGCATCACGCCGGCGGCTTCCAGCGGAGGGAAGGCCAGCAGCAGGAGGAAGGCGGTGACGAACTGCGCCCAGGTGAAGAACGGCAGGCGCATCCAGGTCATGCCCTTGGCGCGGAGCTGGATGATGGTGGTGATGAAGTTGACCGCGCCGAGGAGCGAAGCGGTGATGTTGAACACCATGCCGATCAGCCACCACGTCTGTCCGTCCCACCGGTGCGTCAGGTCCGTCACGGTGGCCAGCGGCGAATAGGAGGTCCAACCGGACTTCGGAGCGCCCGAGGGCATGAAGAACGACGCCATCATGATCAGACCGCTGACCAGGAAGATCCAATAACTCATCATGTTGAGCTTGGGGAACGCCATGTCCGGCGCACCGATCTGGAGCGGCGTGACGTAGTTGCCGAAGGCGCCGAAGGCCAAGGGCACGACCGCCAAGAACACCATGATGGTGCCGTGCATCGCGCCGAACGAATTGTAGAGGTCCGGCGAGATGACGCCGTTCAGCGCGAGATCCGTGCCGAAGACCGCCTGGAAGGCCGCGCCCAGCACCGGGATCGGCTTGCCGGGATAGGCGATCTGCCAGCGCATGGCCAGCATCAGGAAGAAGCCCAGCAGCATGAACACGAGCGAGGTGATGCCGTATTGGATGCCGATGACCTTGTGGTCGGTGGAGAAGACGTATTTGCGCCAGAAACCCAGCTCTTCGTGATGATGGGCGTCGTGCGCCTCATGAGAGTGAGCAGCTTGATGTGCCATAACTTGTTTCCGTTGCGGACCTAAAATCGGGTTTTGTCTCGGGTGCCACCGCCCTGCAAGCGAACTCTTTCCCGCAGAGGCAGAAATCAGCGACGTTTATCGGATCACGGCTTGAGCTTATCGACCACCATCAGCACCAGCAGAACCGGCAGGTAGAGGATGGAGGCGAAGAACAGGCCGCGGGCGGACGAACTGGAAAGCTGGCGCGCGAAACGCATCGCCGTCCACAGCATGGCGAGCCCGGCCACGAGCGCGCCCACGAGATAGATCGGCCCGACGAGCTTCAAGGCCACCGGCGCGAGGCTGATCGGCAAAAGCCCCAAGGTGTGGCTCACCGCCTGGGCTCCGGTGCGGCGGCCGGAGAGATCGACGACGGGCAGCATGACGTAGCCGGCTTTCTGGTAGTCTTCACGATACAACCAGGCGATCGCGAGGAAGTGTGGCAACTGCCAGAAGAAGAGAATGGCGAAGAGCGCCCAGCCGCCTGCGGAGATGTCGTTGGTCGCCGCCGCCCAGCCCATCAGCGGAGGCAACGCCCCGGGAATGGCCCCGATGGCCGTGTTCAGCGTGGTGACGCGCTTGAGCGGGGTATAGACGAACAGATAGGTGAAGAGCGTGATGGCTCCGAGCAGCGCGGTCAGGGGATTGACCAGGGAAGCGAGCAGGACCAATCCAGCCACCGAAATGGAAGCTCCCAACAGGAGGACGGTCCGGGGATTCAGTTCGCCCGCAGGCAGCGGCCGGCTCGCGGTGCGTTCCATGCGCGCATCGTGTTCGCGCTCCAGATACTGGTTCAGGGCGGCCGCCCCGGAGGCGACCAGGGCCGTGCCCACCAGCGTGGCCACCAGCACATCCCAACGGGCCGCGCCGGAAGTTCCGAGGTAGTAGCCCACCACGGTGGTGAGCACCACGAGGAACGTCAGCCGCGCCTTGAAGAGATCCGCGAACAGCGCGGCGCTCCCGCGCTGGGCGGGAACGGCGGTCGCGATCGTGGGGGCGGACGCTTTCATCGATTGGGGACACCGGACGGGATGGCCGCCGATGGGCTGCGGAGACTTCCGGATTCAGGGCAAAGAATCAACCGAAACGATAGGACGGCGAAGAGTCCGCCGGTCACGAGCGACAGCGCGCCCACCGCGACATGCGCCGTGGCCACATCCGCCGCCTTGCCGCTCCAGATCGTCGCCGCGCCCAGCACGACCTGCAGGCCGATGAGCCCGAGCCAGAGGGCGGCGAACTTGCGGAGCAAATGCCCCACAGGAAGCACCCGGCGCGCACGGATGAAACACGCGACGATCCACGCCGTGATCGCATACGCGACGAAGCGATGGGCCATCTGTAGCCAGACCTGGAACGCGGTGATGTCGTGCAAGTGCCCGAAGGAGACCCGCTGCTGGTTGTATCTCAGAATGGCCTCGGCGGATGTGTCCGGAAGCACGTTTCCATACGCCAAAGGAAAGTCGGGGATGGCCAAGCCCGCGTGCTGGTGGCGCATGGTGGCTCCGAGCAGCAATTGGACGAAGATCGCCACGGTGCCGATCACCACCCACGTCCGCAGCTTGGCCGCTTCGGCGCTCGCCACCGGTCGCCAGCCCTGGATTCGATGCCACAAGCCCGAAGTCAGCAAAACGACCACACCGACCAGCAGAAAGAACAACTGGGCCAAAGCCGCATGACAGACGCCGAAGAGCACGCCGAAGGTCGTGTTGCCCACCACCTGAGCGTCCATCACCACCCGCAGCCCACCGAGCAGACCCTGCAACACGACCGCCGCCAGCGCGGCATAGCCGAGCTTCTTCAACGTGCCGGAGACTTTTGAGAAGCCGAGCCAGATGGCCAGCGCCATGGTCAGAGCACCGACGACGGTGCCCTTCAGGCGGTGGGAATGTTCCCAGAAAACCCCGCCCTGGCTCCATTTGTCCCACGGCAGGAGAAACATGTTGTAGCCGTAGCTCGTCGGCCAATCCGGCACGGACATGCCCACGCCCTTGCTCGTCACCACGCCACCGATGCAGATCAGCAGCAGCGTGGCCCCGGCGGTCACCCAGGCCAACCGATGGACGTTGCGAAGGGGATTGGGGCTTGTTTTCAAGAGCGGTGTCTCCGGCTCGGGAAAAAAAGAGCCGTCAGCTTGCGGCCGACGGCTCTGGGAAACGTTCCAGAATTACTGGGCCACCACGTCGAGCGTGAAGTTTTCCTTCGCGCCGC
>CBFGQE010000151.1:0-7342 GCA_965650815.1 uncultured bacterium | reverse complement strand
AAGACGTCGTCGGCGCTCATGCCGAGGACCTGGGCCATGGAGATCAGGAAGTGGAACAGGTCCACGACCTCCACGCGGGCGTTCTGCTCGTCGAACTTCTGGTATTTGGCCCACCACTTCCACGGCACGCTGTCGATCAGCTCGGCCATCTCCTGCTGCATGGCGCGGGTGTAGTTGAGGAGCCACTTGGTCTTCTCCTCCTCGGTCATCGAGTCCGTGTGGACGCCGATGCGCTGGTTGAGCGCGTGCTGCATGCGGAAGAGCTCTCGGAGCTGGTCGGGTTTTTCCATGCGCGGGATCATCCGGGCGGCGAGGGGCGGTGCAAGGGCGAAGTCCCCGCGCACGGCCGCGGGACGGAGCGGCGGACGTGCCCCCTCGGTTCGGGGATTGTCGCGCGGCGGACGCAAGCGGAAGGTGGACCGCAAAGGGTCGCTCCCGATGTCGTTCCGGATCACCATTCTCTGGCTCGCGCTGCTCGCGGCGGGTTGTGCCTCGCCCCGGCGCGGGGAGCCCGTGCAGGCTTCGTCGCCGGCTGTCTGGTCGAAGGGCTTCGAGTCGTTCCGAGACTTCGAGCTGTCCCTCGGCGGCACCAACGGCTCCCTCACCTTCCTCTCGCCCGAGATCACGCCGCCCATCGACTGGGACGAGCTGGTCGTCTCCTGGAACGTCGAGGCCGGTCCTGGCGTCGTGGTCCGCGTCGCCGCCTCGGCCACGCTGACCAACGGCGAACCGACGCGTTTCTACCGGCTGGCCGATTGGACCCTGGACAACCTTGCCGAACCTCGCCGCAGCCCGGCGAAGGAGGCCGACGCGCTGGCCGAGGTGGACGTGGACACGCTCCGGCTCTCGCGACCAGCCCGGTCCGCCCGTCTCCGCGTCACGCTGGACAAAACACTGCCGGTCGGGGCGAAGCTGACGCATCTCCACGCCACGTTCCGCAACCGGCAGACGCCGCTTCGGCCCGCTCCGGTCGAAGCATTGCGCCCGCTGGCCCCGCTCGACGTGCCCGAGCTTTCGCAGGTCGATCATCCCGAGGAACGCGGCTGGTGCAGCCCCGCCAGCGTGGCGATGGTGCTGGGCTATTGGGCCGACCGCTTGAACCGTCCCGAGCTGCGGAAGGACGTGCCCGAGGTCGCGCGCGGCGTCTTCGACCGGAACTACAACGGCACGGGCAACTGGTCCTTCAACGCGGCTTATGCCGGATCGTTTCCCGGACTGCGCGCCACGGTGGAGCGACTGGAGACGCTGGAGGACATCCGCCGCTGGCTGGAGCGCGGCGTGCCCGTGATCCTCTCCGGACCCTACAGCCTGCTGGCCAACAATCCCAAGGCCTCGTCCGCCGGCCACGTGATCGTGGTCGTCGGCTTCACGAAGGAAGGCGACGTCATCGTGAACGACCCTTGGGCCGTGCGCGAACGCGGCCAGGCCGTCCGCCGCGTCTATGACCGCGAACACGTGGAAGCCGCCTGGGCCCGCTCCGGCCACACGGTCTATCTGATCCGGCCGATCCACCCATGAAGGCCGGGCGGTCAAAAGCCGTTGGCTTCCGCCGAGGATTTTCACCGCCGTTTCCGCGCGCTGAGGAGGATGCGCGTGCCGTGCTCGAACCAGACCTTGGCGTCGGCCAGTCCGGCGCGTTGGGCGTAGGCCCGCCATTCCGGCACGCGCCAGCCGCGCTTGACCGAGACCAGGCCGTCGCTGCGCAGCCAGGCGGGCACCCGCATCGCGGTCAGCACCGCCGCCAGGACCAGGTAGAAGAGCGCGTTGCGGTGCATGTCGCAGACCAGCGCCGTCCGGCGCGCCACTCGGTGGGCTTCGCGGAAATGCGCGACCACTTCGGCCTCCGTCTCCAGGTGGTGCGTCATCTGCGAGGCGATGACCACGTCGAACGCGTCGTCCGGAAACGGCAGCGCGGTGGCGGAGCCGGCCACGTTGCGGCCGGAGGGGTTCAGCGCCAGCGCGCGGGCGTTCATGTCCAGGTTCGTCACCTGCCAGTCCCAGCCCTTCGCCGCCGCCCAGGCTTCGAGCGTGCGGCCGAGCAGCCCGTCGCCCGCGCCCACGTCGAGCAGGGTGAGCTTTCGGCAGGCTTCTTCGCCCAGTTCGCGCGGCAGCCAGATCTCGAAGGGGCGGGAGAAGCGGGTGAGTTGGTTGACGCGGCCCAGCCAGAGATAGCCCTCGCGGACCGCCGCGTCGGTCTGGTCCGGGGCGTCGAGACATTCGGCTTGCGCGGCGCGATGACGGAAAAACATGCTGCGCGGGCACTCAAGCATGTCCGCCGTTCCAGCCCAAGCCCTCCCGCAACCTTCTCCGCTGCGGCGCTGGGGCGGACGCCTCCTCGGCCTCGCGCTCGTCTCGGCCGCCATGTGGTTCCTGACCCGGCCGTCCGACCGGATGGACGATCCCGCCGCGCCGCCCGCCGGTTTTCTCCTGGGAATGAAGCACGGGGCCAGCATGCCTCTGGCGCTGCCCCGGCTCCTGCTGGGGCACGACACGACGATCTACGCCCTGTCGAACACCGGCCGCACCTACAAGCTCGGCTACACCACCGGCGTGAACGCCTGCGGCGCGCTCTTCTTCGGAGCGACCTTCTGGCGGCTGAACCGCTTGAGGAAACGGCTGCGGAAGCCTTGAGGGCTCCGATGTCGTCGCCCGGCAGCGGGCGCTTTTCGCCGCGATGGCCCGGGGCAATTCCGGGCTGCCCGTGGCGGCCACTGTGGCGACGGGTGTCCAATTCCTCCGTTCCGCCGGAATCTCTCCTGTAACGACCGGCATGTCTTCCCAGCCCAAAGCCACCGACACGGCCGCCGCCCAACAGCGGTTCCTCTCTCTCTTCCTCCGCAGCGAGCGGGAGGTGTTCCGCTACGTCTCGGCCCTGGTGCCGCACACGGCGGACGCCGAGGACATCGTGCAGCAGACGGCGGTGACGCTCTGGGAGAAGTTCGACCAATACGACCCCGAGCGGCCCTTCACGCCGTGGGCCTGCCGCTTCGCGCTGAACAAGGCCAGGCAATGGATCGAGCGCAAGCAGCGTTGGCAGGCGCTCCTGGCCGGCGGCCTGGCGGAGGATCTGGCGGTGCGGCGGGAGGGGCTGCGGCCGGAGTTCGAGCGCCGCCTGGCCCACTTGGAGGCCTGCCTGGCGAAGCTGCCCGAGGCCCAGCGCGCGCTCGTGGAGGGCTACTACTACCGGCGCACGGGCATCCAGGCGCTGGCGGACGGCTCCGGCCGTTCGGTGGAGGCCACCTACAAGATGCTGCAGCGCGTGCGGCACACGCTCCAGCACTGCGTGGAATCGGCCGCGCGCGCGGAGGCCGCCGCGTCATGAAACCCGCCTTTCCCTCCCCCGAGTTCGACGCCGCCGTCGCCGATGTCCTCCACGGCCGGGCCGACGAGGAGCAGATGGTCGGCTTGAACGCCTTGCTGCGCGCCGACCCGGCCGCCTGCGAGGAATACCTCTTCCGCATCGAGCTCCACGCCCGGCTCGGGTCGGACCCCGATCTGTTCGCGGCCAAACCGGTCGAAGCGGCGGAGATCATCCCGTGGCGCGTGGTCGCGGCCACTCCGGAGCCCGTCGCCGGGACGCGGGCGCGAGAGTTCTGGACATCCCGCTGGTCGCGGGGTTTGGCTGCGGCGGCGTGCCTGGCCCTGCTGCTGGCCCTGGGCTGGGGGCGTTGGGCCGGGCGGGGATCTTCCCGGCATCCCACCAGCACGGCCGTGGCGGTGCTGGCCCACGCGGTGGACGCGGAATGGAGCCAGGCTGCCGGAGCTCCGGCGGTCGGCGCGGCGCTGGCCCCGGGTTGGCTCCGCCTCAAGTCCGGCCTCGTCCAAGTGGTCTTCTACAGCGGCGCGCGCGTGGTGGTGGAGGGCCCGGCGGAGCTGCGGCTGGATTCCTCCACCGGAGCCTTTTGCCGGAACGGCCTGCTCAGCGCCGAGGTTCCGCCCCAGGCGAACGGCTTCCGCATCGCCACGCCGCAGACCACGGTGGTGGATCTGGGAACGGCCTTCGGCCTGAACGTCCGTTCCGCCTCGACCGAGGTCCACGTCTTCCAGGGCGAGGTGCAGGTGGCCAACCCGGCCCGCCCACAACGCAGCCTGCTGGAAGGCGCCGCCCTGGCCGTTGCCGGCTCCGGCGCGGTGAACGACATCCCGCTCGACGCCTCGGCCTTCGCCCGCGCCTCCGATCTCCTGCGCGATTCCGCCGCCCTCCGCGCGCTCCGCTACCGGCTCTGGCAGGCCACCAACGCCCGTCGGAACGAAGACCCCTCCCTGCGCCTGCACCTCGACCTGGAGAACGCCGCGCCGCCCGGCTGGAAGCTGCCCAACGCCGCGCGCCGCGCCCCCCAAGTGGCCGACGCCACCATCGTGGGTTGCCAATGGACCGAAGGACGCTGGTCCGGCAAACACGCCCTGGGCTTCGGCACCGTCAGCGACCGCGTGCGCCTCGACGTGCCCGGCGAGTTCCGCTCCGTCACCCTCTCCGCCTGGGTGCAGGTCCGGGGCCTGGACCGCGCCTTCAACGCGATCCTCATGGCCGACGCCTTCGATCCCGGCGAGATCCACTGGCAGATCCGCAACGACGGCTCCCTTGACCTCGGCCTCCAGGGCGGACCCGCACAGGGCGGGCAACAGGTCTTCGTCAGCCCCCCGTTGATCGGCCTCGAACGCTTCGGCCAATGGCTCCACCTCGCCGCCGTGATCGACGGCGACGCCCGGCAGATGGTCCACTATATCGACGGCCGGGAAGTCAGCCGCCACCCGATGCGCCTCGCGCCTCCCTTCCGCATCGGCCGCTCCGAGCTGGGCAACTGGAACGTCGGCTCCTTTCCCCAGCGCTCGCCCGGGCTCATCCGCCACTTCAGCGGAGCCATCGACGAGTTCGCCCTCTTCGACCGCGCCCTGTCCCCCGACGAAATCCAGCGTCTCCATGCCGAAGGCGATCCGGCGGCGCCGCCGACGCCGTGAGCGTCCGATCCGGACGCTTCATTTTCGGGCTGAAGCCATGGCGCCTCCGGCTCAACGCGGCTCGCCGGAAGAGTCTCCGATCCACGGGCTCCATTCCCTGCCGCCCCGCACCGACACCAATCCATCCGGCAGCCTGGCCCCCAACGACGAGGCGGACAGCCGGATCTTGAGCCGGTTCCACGGGCTCTCCGAGTAATAGTGGACCGCGACCCGCCACTCGGCCGGCGGATTCGGGGCAGGCACTGAAAGGCTGGTAGCTTCGCCCGGATCGATCCACACGTCGGCGAACGGAACCTCGACAAGGCCGGGCGTGCCCTTCGACTCGACCAGACAGAAGCCGGGCAGGCAAACCCGGTGCGGACTGCGGTTCGTGACCTCCAGCGTCACCAGGACGGCCCCGACGCCATTGGTCGTGCTGCCCATCACCGAGACCCCGAGATGCCCGGACTCCGCCCAGGTGAAAAGAAGCCAGAGCAACGCCACGCCCAACGCCAAAACTCCGCAAACAATCAGGACAGGCTTCAACAGGCGCATGAAATATCGGAAAGCATATCTGGAAGGAGAGAATCGCGGAGAACGCCGGGCACCTGAAGTGTATGGTCTGAATCTTGTCCGGTTATTTGCCGGGAGACTTTGTCCAAACGAAAGAGTCGGTGATCACCTTGAAGCGCTTCTCGGCCGCTTCCCGGTCTTCATGGTCCGACTGAAACGTGAACGAGAACGTCTTGTCGCCATTCCCGAACGCATACACCTCCGTTTCGTGGCGATATTCCCCCAAGGAGAACCGCAGCTTTTTTCCGGTCCGTTCCGTCCCGCCGATGTTTCTTCGGGCGACCACGATCCTGTCTTTCGGGAAAGTCGCTTTGAGCTTCGTGAACTCTTCTTGGAAGCTGTCCAGCAATCGATCCATTGCCTCGTTGCTCGGAGCCTTGTCAGGAAGCACCTGGACCATGAAGAGGGTCGAATCCACGCATTCAGCCGTGATGGTCTTGATGCCCTCGTCGGTTTCCGAGGTCACTTCCATGTCGCTGCCGTGGCTGAAGGAAATGTCCGGGTCCGAGAACTTGAGAACGTTACGCTTTTCGACCACCAGCTGAAGTTTTTCCCCGCTTGGTGTGACTACCGCTACAGGTTCCCCATCCTTGGCCGTGTAGGTTTTCCCGCCCAGCCGCACATCGTATTCGCTGGTCTGAGCGATTGCACCGAGAGCGATCATGGATGTGACCAGAAAAGCTTTTCCAATCTTCATGCTTTTTTTCCTTCTCCGAACATTGTCCTTGGTGAATGGCCTCTCCATTCCTGCCGAATTTGAACAGGACCTTTCCGAATCCTAGTCTAAAGTTTCCGGCCTTATTGGCTTCGTCCGCATCGTCCGTGTTTTCTGCGGGCTGAACTCTGACCTTAATCCCCGCTTAATCTCCCAAGCCCCAAGCTGCGGTGGCCGGTGACAGCTCCGGAACGGTTCCGTAGGCTGATCCCGCATCCGCCCGCCGCCATGAGACTCCTGGTCGTCGAAGACGAGCCCCGCCTCTTGCGCAACCTCGCCAAGGCCCTGCGCGAGGAGGGTTATGCCGTGGACACAGCGGAGGACGGCGATGACGGGCTCTTCAAGGCCCAGACCTACGACTACGACGCCGTCGTCTTGGATGTGATGCTGCCGAAGCGCGATGGGTGGGAGATACTGGCCAAGGTCCGCGCGCAGAAGCAGACGCCGGTGCTCATGCTCACCGCCCGCGACGCCCACACCGACCGCGTCCGGGGCCTCGACACCGGAGCGGACGACTACCTGGTCAAACCCTTCGACCTCGCCGAGCTGTTGGCCCGCATCCGCGCGTTGATCCGCCGGTCCGCCGGTCAGGCCAAGCCGGATTTGGTGCTGGGCGACGTGGTGCTCGATACCCGGGCGAAGACCGTCCAGCGCGAGGGCCAGCCGGTGGCCTTGACCGCGCGGGAATACGCCATCCTCGAATACCTCGCGCTCCATCGCGGCGAAGTGGTCGCCCGCACCACGCTCTACGAGCATCTGTTCGACGAGAACGACGACACGCTGTCGAACCTGGTGGACGTGCATGTCTTCAGCCTCCGCAAGAAGCTGGGCCGCGACCTGATCGCCACGCGGCGCGGGCAAGGCTACTGCATCGAATGAAACGGGAACGCCCCATTCAAAAATCCTGCGAAGACCACGCTTTCCCGAGGGTAGGGCGACGGCTCCCGCCGAGCCGCCTTGGGGCGAATGAACGATCCAATGCCGCTGCTCTGGCATCTCCCAGCGGTTCCGGAGTCGCCAGTGGAGAGTTTCAGGCGGCCGTGAATCCTCCGGCTCGGCCGGAGCCGTCGCCCTACCATCGCGCGCCATGATCTTCCCGCGCTCCATCCGTTGGCG
>CBFGQE010000150.1:0-7379 GCA_965650815.1 uncultured bacterium | reverse complement strand
TTAGTCGTCGTTCGGGGCTGCATTTCCGGTCATCGCTTCGCGTCAACCTGGGGTTATGGACGGAGCATTTTTGCTGTCCTGCCCCTTCCGGCTCAGGTCACCGCAGCGCTGCAGTCACTGCGGGCGCCACCAGGCGGGATCGAGCGTCGGGAAGAGGTCCGGGGTTTCATCGGGGAGCGACGGTTGGGCTCCGCCTCCGTCGCGCCAGACATCGGCCAGCTTCCAGAAGTTCTCCAAGTGCCGCACCACGCGGCGGCGGGCGTAGTCGGGGCTGGTGCCGGTGCGGAGGATGAAGGGCCAGTCGCTGGCCTGCGCGAGCAGGAGTTCGCGCCCGGCGGTTTTGAGCAAGGCCCAGCGCGTCGTGTCGTGTTCGTCCGTCGCCGCGACCATCTCGGCCATGCGCCGGTCCGCCGGGCGGAGATGGCTCTGAATCCAGGCGTTGCCTTCGTTCAACCACAGCCGCCAGTAGCCATGCTCGCCCCAGCTCGACGCGGCCGGTTGCGCCAGTGCTTGCCGTGGGTGCTCGGCAAGAAAGGCGCTCGGTGTGACCAGCTCCAGGCCTTTCTCCGCCGCGATGCGGCCGACGGCATCGATGAACTCCGGCCCTTCGAACCACCAGTGCCCGAACAGCTCCGCGTCATACGGGGCCGTCGTCACCAAGGCTCCTTCCTGTCCCTGCGCGGCCTTCCCCAGATCCGCGAGGCGCGCTTCCACGAAGTGCGCGGCGTGGACGCGCACGCGTTCCAAGGCGGCGTTCCGGTCATAAGGTTCCTTGTCGTCCGTGGGCCCGGTGATGCGGCGATATTTGAAGCCGGTGAAGCCTCGGATGCCGGGCGCGGGCAGGCACGGCTCGACGTAGTCGGCATCCAGCTCGAAGCCGAGGTCTTGGTAGAAGTCGCGGTAGCACGGATCGCCCGGATAACCCGTCTCGCGGCTCCAGACCTGACGGGCGGAAGCGGGATCGCGCGCGAAGGCCGCCAGGCCTTGCGGCGTGAGCACCGGGGCCCAATGGGCGTGGCGCGGAACCGGCTCCGCGTGGTGCAGCCCGTGGGTCTCCAGCACGAACCAGCGAAAGCCCGCCGCGCGCACCATCGGCTCGATCTCGCGCCGATAGCTGCACTCCGGCAGCCACAGGCCGGTCGCCGTTTGCCCGAAGCGCCGCCGGTGTTCCGCCTGGGCCAAGGCGCATTGGGCGCGGAGCGAGCCGGGTTGATCGACGAGGAAGGGCAGCAGCCCGTGCGTCCCGGCGCAGGGCATCAGCTCCACGACACCGGCCGTTGCGAGATCGCGCCAAGCGGCCGACAGATCGCCGTGGATGGCGTCCCAGAACTCCAGCAGCGCGCGGAAACGGTCCCGATGAAAGAGGGCCACCGCGTTCAACGGCCCGAGCCAGCGCGTGCGGAAGGTTTCCTGTTCGCCCAATTCAACCCGCGCTTCGAGCCAGCGCCGGAACCGTTGGCGCAGGAGCGAGTCGTCCCACATCGCTCCCAGCGTCGGCGAGACGGAGAGCGTGATGCGGCCCGGCACGCGGTCCCGCGCCCAGCCTCCCAACACGCGGAGCAGCGGCAGATAGCATTCCGCGACCGATTCGTAGAACCAGCTCTCCTCCAGGAAACGCTCGTGCTCCGGATGCCGCACCCAGGGCAGGTGCGCATGGAGGATCAAGGCGAGGGACGGGCGGTCCATCCGGCGATGATGCGACGTCTCCGCCGCTCAGGTGAATGGGAAACTCGACGGTTTGTGGGAGTTTCGCGGCTCACCGCTCCTCGTCCGAATCGAGCAGTTCTTCCAGCGACTTCTCCTCGGGTTCCTCGAACTGCTCGGTCCAGCGGGTGGCGATGGCGCTGGAGCGGACCAGCAGCATCACGCCCGCGAGGGTCAGGCCCGCCTCCAGCACCACGACGAACCACGGCGACTTCACCGGTCGCTTGGTCATGCTGCCCATCACCTCGCCGCCCAGCAGCACGAGACCGATCACGAGGCAGCCAACTCCCGTCAGGCGGAGGAAGAAGAGCGCGGCGCGGCGATAGGGATTCACGCGGCTTTTCTACTGCGAAACCGCGTGGTCCGCCAGCGGCGGGCGCAAGGCGGGATTCTGCGGATGGTCACCGACTTCGCCTTCGCGCACCGTCGCCTTGGTCAGATGGAAGACCGCCTCGCGCCCGTCCAAGCCGTCCGCCGCCACGGCGCGGATCGGCAGGTTGAAGGCACCGTCGGGCAGGCTGAAACGAAAGCTGAACGAACCATCGGGCCGGAGCTGCACGGGACGGCCGTCGATCGTCACCTTCGCGTCGCGTTCGGTGGAACCGTAGATCACGACCTCGGCGTTGACCTTGAACCAGAAGCCGCGTCCTGCCTCCGGCGCGGAAGGCACGGCGGCTTCGCTGGAGAGCCCGACTTCGAGGCTCGAAGGATTCGTCGGCGGTCCGGCCGGTGAAGCGGCTCCCTGCGGGCCCGGGCCGCCCGGCCCCGCCAGTTGCTCGGACGCCCCGGCCAGAGCCGGCGTCCACACCGCCGCGACGACCGGTGCGGCCCAAGCCGTGGTCGCAGGCGGCGTTTCCCAACGCACCATCGGTTCCGCCCACAGCGCGGCTCGCACCCACGCGGGAGCCATCACATCCTCGCCTCTTGTGCGTGCGACAGGCGCTTCGATCTCGATGCGTGCCGTCGGCGCGGAATGGGCTTCTGCAAAGGACGTGCTTGGGGGCGGAACTTCCGGCGGAACCTCCGCCACACCGGACCGCGCCAATTCGTGCCAGACATCGTCCCGTCCGACGAACCCGAGCGCCGCGTGATACGGTTGGCCGGAGACGGGAGCCGGAATGAATTCCTGCCGCCGATCCGCTTCGACCGGCAGCTCCAGCACCAGCGGACCCGCAGCCGCTCCGCGAAAGATCCGCAGCACCACTTGCCCACGGGCCGCAGCCCGCTGCGCCTCGACGATCTCGGCGGCGGAGAAATCCCAGTCGGCGAAGAGCGTGAACGGATCGCGCGCCAGCAGGCTCAACCGCCGCGTGCCGTAGTGCGGCGGCAATGTCGGTGCGGGCGGCGGTTCCGGGAGACGCGGAGCCGGGACTTCCGCTGCGGGCACCGAGGCTTCGGTCTTCTCCGGCGAGGGCTGAACGAGCGCGACTGGAGTTGGAGCCGGGACCGGAGCAAAGCGCGCGGCCAAACGGCTCGGCAACGAATCGTCCTCCAGCAGGATCGGCGGCACGGTCAGATGGGCCGGGAGCTTCCTGGGCGGAGCGGCCGGAGCGGAAACGACCGAAGGCGCTGCGGGGCTTGGAGGAGCGGGCCGGGTGAGCGGAGCCAACGATGGAACCAGAGTTTCCGTCGGCGCCGTTTCGGCAAGGGGACGGGCCTGGGCCGGATCGGCGCCGGAACGCGGCGTGGATTTTCGGGAGGCCGCTTTCTTCGTCGCCGGTTTTGATTCGGCGGCGGACGGCTTCGGGGCGGAGCGTTTGGACGTGGATTTTTTCTTGGAGTTCATACGCAGGCCGGAAAAAGCGGGGCGGAAGACGCCTTAGCCGTGCGCAAGTTAGTGAGCCCTCCCCGCCCGGAGCAACGGCAAAGTCCGGAGCATTGGTGTGCGAATGGCGAATCGGCTTCTGGTCAGCCACGGGGCGGGCCACTAGCTTCCGTTCGCCGACTAACGGCTGAGGAAATTTCCATGAAACGCCTTCGCACCATCGCGCTGATCGCCGCCATCGCCCTCGTGGTCGCGGGCATCTGGTTCGCCAGGTCGCGCTCCGAGCCGGTCTACCACGGGAAGCCGATCAGCTATTGGATCGAGCCATGGCGGCATGAAGATGAGACGGAGGCGAGCATCGCAGCAGCGTTCTCGCAAATGGACGAGCGGGCGGTCGAATGGTTGATCCAAGAGCTGAAGTGGAAACCGTCGAAGCTGGCTGGGTGGATCAATGCAATTAGCTGGCGTTGGGACTACGAGTTTCCCGAGCGACCGGACCGACGCCGACGGGCCGCTATCGCTCTGTCGGAGCTGGGTGAAAGCGCAATGCCGGCAATCCCTGTTTTGGAAGAGATGGTCGTCGATCCAGTCGAGCCTAACCACAGATCTGCGGATGCCGCAGCCCGAGCGGCGCTTGTCCGGATTCGGCGTGAGCCGGTGGAGAACCTATTTCGTGAGCTGGACGAAGGGCCGATCAAGGATCGGGGTCTTACGGCCGCCTTGGCCATGGCTTTTCTTCCGGAACACGCTGGGACGACAGTGCCATATCTGGCGAGCCGCCTGGCGCTCACCAACACCTTGCAGATGCGATTTGTGGCTGCGGCGGCTTTGGAATCGATGGCCAGCCATCCGGAAAAGTGCGTCACGGAACTGACCGAATGTTTGCAATCGCCCGAAGAGATTGCCCAAGGGTTTTGCTTGAGAGCTTTGGCGGCATTCGGGCCAGAAGCCTCCAGCGCGGTTGACGCTGTCGGTCGATTGGCCAACAGCGCTCAATCCAGTGTCCGGCGGAACGCGACCAACGCGCTTAAGCGAATCCAGCATGGCCCGGCGAAGGTTCCCTTCTCCGACTTCAAGGGGCTGGAACCCGACTAGACAACCGCTTAGCGTCCCCGCCATGCGTGTTTTAGCCCTCGACCACGGCACCGTCCGGATCGGCGTCGCGATCAGCGACGAATTGAAGATGATCGCCCAGCCGCTGGAGTTCATTCCGGCCGAGCCGTTCAACGATTTCCTCGAACGGCTCAAGCAGCTCGTGCGCGAAAAGGAGGTCGAGCAGATCGTCGTCGGGATGCCGCGCAACATGGACGGCAGCTACGGTCCCGCCGCCGAAAAGGTCCGGCAGTTCATCGTCGTGCTGAAGGAAGCGCTGACCATCCCGATCCGTTCCTGGGACGAGCGGCTGACCTCGGTGCAGGCCAATCGGCTGCTCAGCGAGGGCGGGGTGAAGGGCAAGGACAAGAAGGAGAAGGTGGACAAGATGGCCGCCGCGATCTTCCTCCAGAGCTACCTCGACGCCATCGGCGGCAATGGCTGAGTCGTCGGGCAAACCATGCAGGCCAGGCTTCCCGCCTGACCGGAACCGCGCTTCCAACGGTTGTTCTCGCTTCAGCAGTTGATGCCCAAGAAATCCAAGATCAATGGTCTGGTTGCAGCGGACAGACAGCATGCCAGCCCCACGGTGAAATATCGCCTGACCGTCGCCTATGACGGCGCGGGCTATCAGGGTTGGCAGATCCAGGTCATCGGCACGGGCGTGCAGGAGATTTTGGAGAAGGCCTTGGCCAAGCTCTTTCCCAGCGGTCCGCGCGTCCACAGCTCCAGCCGCACCGACACCGGCGTCCACGCCGTCGGCATGGTCGTCCACTTCGAGGTGCCGCAAGCCGAGGCACGGATGATGCCGGACAAGCTGGTCCTCGCGGTCAACGCCCATCTCCCGGACGACATCCGCATCCTCGCCGCCGCGAAGCCGAGGAAGAGCTTCCATGCCCGGTTCGACGCCAGCGGCAAGGAATACCGCTACCTGATCTGGAACCACGTGGCGCACCATCCGCTGCTGCGGACGCAGTCGTGGCACGTGAAGAAGCGGCTGGATCTTCCGGCCATGCGGGCGGCGGCCAAGCTCTTCGTCGGCACGCACGACTTCCGCTCCTTCCGCGCCAATCCCGACTACGACTCGAAACACACCGTCCGCACGCTTCGGCAAGTGGCCATCCAAGGCGCCGGCCCGCTCTACACCGTGGTCATCCGCGGCGACGGGTTTCTCTACAAAATGTGCCGGGGAATCGTCGGGACGCTGGTCCAGGTGGGCGAAGGCAAGATCGCGCCCGAAGACATCCACGAAATCCTGGCCGGGAAAGACCGTCGCCTGGCCGGTATGACCGCACCGGCGCACGGGCTGGTGCTGTGGAAGGTTTTCTACGGCAAGAAGGCGAAGAACTCGCGGCCCGAGGATTCCGGCGACGACTCCGAGTGAGTCGAAGCGGAAACATTTTTTACCACAGATGGACACAGATAAACACAGATGGCTTCGCCTTTTCCCGCTAGCGAAAACATGGAACACGCTTGAAGGGTCCTCTCTGCTGGCTGTCGCCCCAGCAGCTTTTCCCCATCCGTGTTTATCGGTGTCCATCTGTGGTTGTCCTCTGGCTGAAGTCCGTCCGCGCCATTAACGCATTCCGCGTTCCATGCACGTCGTCCTCGTCGAACCCGAGATTCCGCCCAACACCGGCAACATCGCTCGGCTCTGCGCGGCCACGCACACCACGCTCCATCTGATCGAGCCGCTGGGCTTCCAGATCGACGATTCGCGGCTGAAGCGCGCGGGGATGGACTACTGGAACCATCTCACCTGGCATCGTTGGCCGAACTGGCCCGCGTTCGAAGCGCAGTTGCCGGCCGGAGCGAAGCTCTGGTTCATCGAACAGGCCGGGGCCACGCGGTATTCCGACGCGCGGTTCGGCTCCGACGACTATCTGGTCTTCGGCCGGGAGACGGCCGGTCTGCCGAAGGCGTTGCTCGAACGCTTCCCGGATCGCTGGCTGAACATCCCGATGTTCAACCCCAAGGCCCGCAGCCTGAACCTGTCGAACTGCGTGGCCCTCACGCTCTACGAAGCTCTGCGCCAACAGGGCTTCAACGGTGAACTCGGCGGAAAGGTCTGACGCAAAGGTCCGGGGTTTTGGTTCCCCACTGATGCCCGCAAAACCGGATGGCCCTGTCATTTCCGCTTTCGCGGCCCACGCCATTGCTCCGGCGTGGTTGGGCTTTGCTTTTAGGATCGGGCTGAACCAACGCGGTGGTGATTCCGCCGAGGTCTCGAAGTCGAGTCTCCATATCCAGAAGACGGACGAGTTGTCCCGATGGGTTCGTAACCGACAGGTCGATTCCGGATGGCCGGGAACGCTCGGGCTGTGGCACAAGGTTCCGCGATGACGTTCAGCAGCAGGGCGCGGCCGGCGCCTTCCGAGTTCCGGCGTTTCTGGGGGCTCGATCCCAAGGTGGTTTTCCTGAACCACGGCGCGTTCGGGGCGTGTCCGATCCCGGTGCTCGAATACCAGCACCGGCTGCGCCTGGAGATGGAGGCGGAGCCGCTGCAGTTCCTGCATCGCCGCTATGAGGAACGGCTGGACCCCGCCCGCCGCGTCGTCGCCGAGTTTGTCGGCAGCGCGCCGGAGGATCTTGTCTTCGTGGCCAACACCACGGCCGGGATCAACGCGGTGCTGCGCTCGCTGCGGTTCCAAGCGGGGGACGAACTGCTGACCACCAGCCTCGACTACAACGCCTCGCGCAACGTGCTGGTCGAAGCGGCTGAACGATCGGGCGCAACCGTCGTGGTCGCGGAGGTGCCGTTTCCCTTGGCTTCGGACGACGAGCTCATCTCGTCCAACGGAATCGTGAACGCCGTTCT
>CBFGQE010000149.1:0-7391 GCA_965650815.1 uncultured bacterium | reverse complement strand
ACCGTCCGATTCTCCAGAGTGCGCGCCACCAAGTGAGCGCGCCGCATCCCAATCCATCCGCCGGCACCCAGGTGGTTTCGTTGATCGAGATCCGGGGACCGAACAACTCCCTCGTCCATCCACGCGGTGCGGTCGGCATTGTCACGCGCACGCCGGCCGTGGCAGGAGAGAACTACCTCGTCCGCTTCCCCGACGGCTTCGAGTCCACCCTCGCCCGCGACCAGTTCGAGATCCTCAAACACTTCAAGGAACGCCTCGGCGCACCGGCCGACACCTCCACCGACCCGGCTTTCGACCTCGAACCCTTCGTCATCTACCGCTGCGTCGTCGGTTCCCGCGCCTACGGACTCGAGACGGACGCCTCCGACACCGACCGCCGCGGCATCTACCTCGCGCCCGCCGACCTGCAATGGTCCCTCTTCGGCGCGCCCGAACAGTTCGAGGACAACACCGGCCAATGGTGCGTCTGGGAACTCCAGAAGTTCCTCATCATGGCCCTCAAGGCCAACCCCAACATCCTCGAATGCCTCTACTCGCCCCTCGTCGAGAAAGTCACCGACTTGGGCGCCGAACTGTTGGCCCTGCGCGAACGCTTCCTGTCCCAGATGATCTTCCAGACCTTCAACGGCTATGCCCTGAGCCAGTTCAAGAAGATCGAGCAGGACCGCCGCAACCACGGCGAGGTCCGTTGGAAACACGCCATGCACCTCCTGCGCCTGCTCCTGACCGGCGCGGCCACGTTGCGCGAAAGCCGAGTGCCCGTCCGAGTCGAAGCCCATCGCGACCGCCTCCTCGCCGTCAAACGCGGCGAGCTGGACTGGCCCGAAGTGGACGCCTGGCGCCAACAACTCCACCGCGACTTCGAACACGCCCTCGCCGAAACCAAGCTCCCCGAACGCCCCGACTATGAGGCAACGAATGGGTTTTTGGTCCGAGCAAGGCGGGAAGCTGCAACTAACCTCGACCCAGACTCGAACCGACCATGAGCGACTATCTTGCGCGCCTAGCCAACTGCACCCTGTCAGGAATTGAGTTCACCGAAGGGACCAAGGACGGCCGACCCTGGAGATTCAGGAATCTTATTCGTTTGAACGTTGAAGGCTTCGAACTGGAACTCCATCAAGATACCAGCCTTCCGCCAAATCGCTCGAAGCTGAAGGGCCATTGGGTTCACACCACCGATCTCTACGTTCGGAACGTAGACTCACATAACTTGCAGCAGCTCAATGTCGTCATCGACAACGTCTGCGATCTTCTGTCATTTGCGACAGAATCACGCGTATTGCCTTATGGATACGAATACCCCGCTGGCTCTGGTTTAGGAGGGACCACATCGACGGTGGGAACCGTCCAAACCGGGCGATCTCCTTTTGCAGAACCTGAGCAGGCGAAGCAGCTAGTTGAAACATGCTACGGCAGTTATGTGGCTCTGCGGCATCGTAGGAGGCTCCATGTGACGATCGACTATATTCATCACTCCGTGAAAGCGGGCCTTGCAAGAGAAGTGCAGATCGGACTGGCCTGCATATGCTTCGAGAGCCTTCGCCACAATTGGGCACTAGATACCGGCTATCAGCACATCGACGGTTTTTTTAGGGAAAAAGCAGCCACAACGGCACGTCCTGGAAACCCAGTTGGACTGAAGCGCCATATTGCCGAGATGTTCACCGAAGTCAGGATGAGTTCTGATCCAGAACGAATTGTGAAGATCCGAAATGAGGTGCTCCACACCGGACTTTACGGAGACGTGCAGAATGACGACACCTACGAATTCTTGGAGACAACCTTGCGAGAGTATTTTTTGCGCGTAGTGGAATATCGCGGCCATTTCATGCCTTACAAAGGCGGCTCTCCCGCTCCCCAGATCATCGCTTAACAGAGGTCAGTAAAAGCTGTCTCCATGACCATCGACCCACGCCTCCACCGCATCGTCGCGGCCCAGCCATATCCGCTGCACTTCGCCACGATCAGCGGGGCACATCTTTACGGGTTCCCGTCGCCGGATTTGCCGTTCGGCCTGCCCCAACGGGGCAGCGTCACCTAGCCCAACGTTGCCGCCACGCGGCTACGTTGGGTCAACGGTCCCGATTGTCCCGCCAACCTCAACGAGGTTGTGTCCCCGGTTCTTCCTGCACACAAGGCCACAACCCCATTCGGGGTTGAGCTTCGTCTCGGAACGCTTTCCCAAGGTAGGCGCTCCGCTCCAACCTTGGGCTACGGGCAGAACGTCTTTGACGTTCACTTGGATCGTGTTGTCACGGCCAAGCTTGTATCCGCTGCTCTTCCACACGATCAGCGGGGCGCATCTCTGCGGATTCCCATCACCGGACTTGCCGTTTGGCCTGCCCCAACGGGGCAGCGTCATCTAGCCCAACGTTGCCGCGCAGCGGCTACGTTGGGTCAACCCGCCCCCCACACCAACAACCCCAACGGGGTTGCGGCCGGCCTCCTCTCCGCGAAAAGGCCACAACACCGGTGTGGCTGATCATTGTTCGGGGCCGTGTTCCCAAGGTAGGCCGCTCCGCGCCAACCTTGGGCTACGGGCGGAACGCCGGCGGCGTTCACATGCCGCGACTCGGCGGCACTTGGTTGTGGCCGAATCCCGGGCTGGAACTTTCTCCGGCATTCGAACCATCCTTCGGCCCATGCCCCAGTCCTTCGCGGCCGTTCACGTGCACCTCGTGTTCTCGACCAAGGACCGGCGGCCGTGGCTCAGAGACGCCGTTCTCCGCGAATCGCTCCATGCCCAACTCGGCGCCATCTCCAAACATCTGGACTGTCCGCCGATCCTGGTTGGCGGGGTGGAGGATCATGTGCATCTGCTCGGCGACTTGGGTCGGACGGTTTCCCTGGCGGAATGGGTGAAGGAGCTGAAGCGCGTCTCCAACCGCTGGCTCAAGGAGCAAGAGGCGGAATTCGCCGACTTTGAATGGCAGGGAGGATATGCGGCATTCTCGGTCAGCCAATCGAACTTGGCTCCGGTGCGGGACTACATCGCGGGCCAGGAGGAGCACCATCGGAAGGTGGACTTCAAGACGGAGCTCATGGCGTTGCTGCGTCGGCATGGTTTGGAGTGGGACGAGCGCTACGTGTGGGACTGAGGGCGCAACCCCGTTGGGGTTGATCAACTTTTCGGGCCGTGTCCCCAAGGTAGGCGCTCCGCGCCTACCTTGGGCTACGGACGGAACGCCGTTGGCGTTCTCCAAGGCGATTTACCCGATCATGCGATGAAGGCAGAGGTTGATAAACCGCCCCCGGTTTTCCGACCCCTGCACTCCCATCCAGCCATCGACACGAACTCTAACTTGCTTCGAATGCTTTCGCACCGCTTCTCTTCAAGCGCCAAACGGAAGCCCATGACCATCGACCCACGCCTCCACCGCATTGTCGCGGCCCAGCCGTATCCGCTGCTTTTCGCCACGATCAGCGGGGCGCATCTTTACGGCTTTCCGTCGCCAGACTCGGACTTCGACCTACGCGGGGCGCATGTGCTGCCGTTGGAACGGGTCGTTGGGTTGGAGATGCAGGACGAGACGGTGGAGGACAGCCGGGTGATCGACGGGCTGGAGATGGACATCGTCTCGCACGACGTCCGGAAGTTCTTCGGCCTGCTGCTGAAGAAGAACGGCTACGTGCTGGAGCAGCTGTTCTCACCGTTGATCGTCCAGACCACACCGGAACACGCGGAGCTGAAGGCGATCTGTTGTCCAAAGGCGTTCGACGCCTCACCCAACCCTCTCCCCGGTCGAGGCGGAGAGGGGAGCCGGACGGGCGTGATCACCCGGCACCATTCCCACCACTACTTCGGGTTCGCCGAGACGCAGTGGAAGCTCTTCCTGAAAGAGTCGCCGCGCCGGGTGAAGCCGCTGCTCTACGTCTATCGCGTGTTGCTCACCGGCATCCATCTGATGCGCACCGGCGTGATCGAGGCGAACCTCGTCGCGCTCAACGCGGACTTCCGCCTGCCCTACATCGCCGAGTTGATCGAGCGGAAGACCAAGGGCGAGAACACGACCTTGACCGACGCCGACACCGCCTTCCACGAGGCCGAATACCATCGGCTGCGCGCCGAACTCCAGGCCGCCCACGACGCCAGCACGTTGCCGGAGGCGCCGGATGACGCGACGCGGCAGGCGTTGAACGACCTGCTGCTCCGGGTGCGTCTCCGCACGCTTCCGCAACGGTCCCACGGAATCTGATCGCGCCCGATTCGCCGCGCATGACAGGACCGGGACGGACCTGTCTCCGGACGAGCGTTCCACGCCCAGGCCGAGTTGCAGCGGGTGAAGGACGATGCCCGGTGAAACCCGTGTCGCGCGAACAACCACGAGGCCGTCATCCGCAAGCAATGGCATTCATGGCTTCTTTCCCCCGTTTGGCCGTGGCTTCGTCGAACAGCCGTTTCAGTTCCAGTCTAGCGGTTGCGGAGATTCTCCCCGGCTCCGGTTGCGGCGAGGAATCCGCGTGCTAGCGTCGCGCCGCTTGGCCGGAATGGGCCGGGCCTTTGACCACCATGCTTGTTCCCGTCCTGCTCGTCGTCCTCAGTCTCGTGCTCCTCTATTTCGGGGCCGAATGGCTCGTGAAGGGCGCCGCCTCCTCGGCCCTGCGTCTCGGCCTGACGCCCCTCGTCGTGGGTCTGACGGTCGTGGCCTATGGCACCAGCGCCCCGGAGATGCTGGTGAGCGTGAAGGCCGCGCTCTCGGACCAGGGCGCGATCGCGGTCGGAAACGTGATCGGATCGAACATCTTCAACGTCGCCGTGATCCTGGGCCTCGCGGCGGTCGTCAGCCCGCTCCGGGTCGAATGGCAGCTCCTGCGGATCGACACGCCGGTCATGCTCGGGACCACGCTGCTCTTCGTCTGGTGCTTCCGTGATGCCGTGATCTCGCGGGGCGAGGCGCTGGTCTTCGTGCTGGGGGCCACCGCCTACACGGTCGCGAACGTCTGGATGGCCCGCCGCCAGACCGCCGCCGCTGTCGAGCAGGAGTTCGCCGAGAGCGTTCCTCGGCCCAGCCGTCACTGGGGCGTCGATGTCGGGTTGATTCTCGGCGGATTGGCGGTGCTGGTCGCCGGCTCGCGCCTGCTGGTGGACAACGCCGTGCTGCTGGCCCGGAGCTTCGGCGTGAGCGAGGCCGTCATCGGTCTCACCATCGTGGCCGCCGGCACCAGCATGCCGGAACTCGCCACCTCCGTCGTCGCCGCCCTGAGGAAGCAGGCCGACATCGCCCTCGGAAACGTGATCGGTTCGAGCACGTTCAACATCCTCGCCATCCTCGGCGTCGCGGGCCTGGTCGCGCCGGTCGAGGCCGCGGGCATCAGCCGCGTGGACCTCCTGATGCTGGTCGCCGTGTCCGCCCTGCTCTGGCCGATGCTCTGGACCGGACGTTGCGTGAACCGCTGGGAAGGCGTGCTCTTCCTCGTGGGTTACGGGGGGTATCTGGTGCACCTCTGGCCGAAGGGATGAGGGTCTGTCATCCGCTGCTCTTGGGGCTCCGGGTCCGACCACAGGCGGCTTGAAGCCGGATCGGCCTTCCTGCGTCATTCTGGGGTGCAACTCCCCCGCTTCCTCCGGCTGACCGCTGCGCTCGCCCTGCTGCTCATGGTCGGTCCGGCCCGCGCTGCCTACGACCTCTTTGCCCCGACAAATCTTGTGGCGTGGTGCATCGTCCCGTTCGACACGCAGAAACGTGGGCCGGAGGAACGGGCCGCCATGCTCCAGCGCCTCGGCGTTTCGCGACTCGCCTACGACTGGCGCTCGGAGCACATCCCGACCTTCGACGTCGAGATCGCCGCGCTGGCGAAGCGGAAGATCGAGCTCCGCGCCTGGTGGTTTCCGGCCGAACTCAACGCCGAGGCCCGCGCGATTCTCGACGCCTTGAAGCGCCACAAGAGGAGTCCCGAGCTGTGGGTCATGCTGGTCGATCCCGCGCCGAACGGCGACCCAGCCGCCAAGGTCGAGGCCGCCGCGCGGCAGTTGAAGCCAATCGCCGAAGCTGCCCGTGAGATCGGTTCCAGGATCGGTCTCTACAACCACGGCGGTTGGTTCGGCGAACCGGAGAACCAGCTCCGGGTGAAGGCGCGTCTCGCCGAACTGGGCTGCGCCAATGTCGGCCTCGTCTATAACCTCCACCACGGCCACGCGCACCTCGACCGCTTGCCCGCCCTGCTCCGCGCCATCGCGCCGCATCTGCTCTGCCTGAACCTCAACGGCATGGTCCGCAACGGAGACGCCGTCGGGAAGAAGATCGTTCCGTTCGGCGACGGAGACGACGATCTCGCCATCCTGCGCGCCGTGCAGGAGAGCGGTTATCGCGGTCCCATCGGCGTGCTCGGCCACACCGAGGAGGACGTGGCGGTGAAGCTCGGCAAGGATCTTTCCGGCCTGCGCCAAGTCGCTACGCGCCTCGCGATGGATACCAAGGCAGCAGCGGGCATTCCCAAGATTTCCGGCCGCGATGCCAGCCAACAGTCCGAGGCCGACTGGGTGGACACGCGCTGGCAACAGACGGATGTCGGCCCGTTCCTCGCCTCGAACCTGCCGTTGCCCGAAGGCACCATCGCCAAGGGGCTTTCGATCAAGGTGGGCGCAGGCGACGCGGGCACCGTGGCCTACGACACGGCCAACGGCGCCTTGCGCGCGGCGTGGACCGGCGGGTTCCTTCAGTTCAATCCCGGCCGCTTCGGACTGATCGGTGCGCCCAAGCCCGCCGCTCCGCTCGCTTTCAGCGCATTGCCGGAGGCGTCTTGGCCGGATCAGGAGTTTCGCTTCTCCGGCATTCGTCGCGGTGAGGGTCGTGTGGTGCTGGAGGCGCGGGTCAACGGTCATCGAGTGCTGGAATCGCCGTGGCTCGAGGAGTCATCCGCCGGCCCCGTCGTGGTCCGCTCGTTCTGGGTCGATGCCCATACGGAACCATTGACTCTGGTGGCGGCAGCACACCTTCGAGGCGCGAGCATCACCAGCCATAACATTGTGAACGATCAGAGCGGCGGGAAAATCGAACGCGTCTCCATCACGGACAACCGGCTGGGCGATGTCGTGTCGGCCGTTTCCGTCAGTGGTCTTGAATTCGTCACCAGCGCCAACGACGTCACGGACCAGGGCGGCTTGAAGCGCATTGTTCTTCCACCTTCCAAAGAACCCCAAGTGTTCACTGTGCGGCTCTGGCGGGGAACGACCGATCAGTTCGAGTCCTTCCGGGCTTGGTGCAGAACGGCGGTGGCCCAGCCGGACTTCGCCGCTTGGCTGAAGCCATCCCCCTCCCGCTGGACCGAGCTGAAAACCGTCGGCTCGCGCGGCGCAGACACGGACTTCCTCGCCGTGGATACGTTGACGCTGCCCTACGACAACCCGTGGAACGCCCTGATGCTCGCCGCCGGCGTGGACTTCGGTC
>CBFGQE010000148.1:0-7391 GCA_965650815.1 uncultured bacterium | reverse complement strand
CCGCCGGCGCGGGTGGAGTCGGTGTGGAATAGAAGGTTCTTCTCGATGGAGAGGAGCAGGAGGAAGGCGTGTTCGGCCACGGTGGTGTGGTTGACGCCGGGGGTGAAGAGCAGCGGCAGGCCGAACTCGGTGCAGCTCTTCGTGTCGATCTTGTCCACGCCGATGCCGTATTTGCTCAGCACCTTGAGGCGCGGCAGGGCCTTCTGGAGCACGGCGCGGGTGATCATGTCGTCGCCGCAGATGTAGCCGTCCACCTCGCCGACGAGGGCAAGGGTGTCGGCTTCGTTGAGCGGGCCGCGGGCGCGGATGATCTCCCAGCCGGTCTGCGCGAGGAGGTCGTGGTGGGCGCCGGGGGTGTCCTGGAAGGAGGTGGTGGTGAGAAGGATTCTCATGGAGCGGAGCGGATCAACGGCCGATGGCGACGGACGCCCGTTCCGCCGCGTGAATCGCGCGGTGGAGCCGGAACGTTGTCATGGGCCTCACGGGCATGCTTGTGGGCCGGAAATGTGGGCGTCGCCCCGGAGGGCGGGAAGTGGAAAAAGGCTCCAATCGGTTGCGGAAAACGGCACCCGCCAAGGGAAGGACGAAGCGCGAAGGCCAAAGGCCGAAGGAAGCGCGATGGAGGAAGTGGCCTGAGATCCACCCCTGACCCCTCCAAGGAGGTGAACCGGGCACGCGCGGCCGATTGATGGGAAGGCGTTCTGCCTTATCCCCTCCTTGGAGAGGTCAGGGGTGGGTTCTGGCCGAACAGCAGGAGAAAGCCCGATTCCCGGTCGGACCTCGCGACACGCAGCCCCCCAAACCGCCGGTCACTCCGGCCGCGCCCATTCGGGGTGCTCGATGAAGGCGTAGCAAAGCAGGTGCGCGATGGTCATCTGGGCGTCTTCGGCCCGGCCGTAGTGGGTGTCGTTGACCACGAGGACCTCGTCGCAGAGGCCGGCGAGCTTGCCGCGCTTCGCACCGACGAGCGCGGCGGTGAAGAGGCCGTTGTCCTTGGCCCATTCGTTGGCCCGGACCAGATTGGGCGAGCTGCCGCTGACGCTGAGGCTGAGGACGAAGTCGCCCGCGCGGCCGTAGTTCATGAGCTGGCGGAGATAGACGTCCTCGTAGGCGTAGTCGTTGCCGAGGGCGGTGATCCAGCTGGTGTTGTCGTTGAGGGAGAAGACGCGAAAACGCTTTCCGACGAGGGGCTGGACGCTGTCGGAGGAGCTCTTGCCGAGATCAGTGGCGAAGTGGGAGCTGTTGGAGGCGGACCCGCCGTTGCCCATGACGAAGACCTGGCGGTCGGCCCGGAGGGTTTCGCGCAGCTTCGCGACGAGGCGGGCGACGGCGGCCTGGTCCACGGAGTCGAGGGCGGCTTTTTGGGCGTCGATGTAGCGGGCAATCCAGGAGTGCATAGGCGGTGGGCGGATGGTCGGGGGAACGGACGGATGGGCGAGGATTTTCTTCAATGGATGGTCCTTCTCCTCGTCTTCCTCTTCGTCCTCGTCCGTGTCCGTAGGGTGAAGGAGGAGGACGAGGACGAAGAGGAGGAGTTGTTCCGGCGGAGACCTTGAGAGGGCTGTAAGCCGAATTCTGTCTGCGCCGGTTGCCCGGCGGAGAGGATCATTTGTCTGAGCGGCCGATACCCGGAACCCGGCTTTCGCCTGGGAGCGGGCCGCTCCGGGGTTCCCTATTTGGCCTTGCACCCGATGGGGTTTTCCGTGCCGCGTCGCTTGCGCTCCGCGCGGTGGGCTCTTACCCCACCTTTTCACCCTTACCGGAGGCTTGCGCCCCAGGCGGTATGTTCTCTGTGGCACTGTCCGTCGGGCCGCCGTTTCCAGCGGCTCTCCCGCGTGTATCCGGTCGCCGTAGCGGCCGGTTACGCGGCATCGCGCCCTATGGTGTTCGGACTTTCCTCCCCGGCTTGCGCCGGAGCGATCCTCCGCCCTCTCAAGGTCTGTGCAGCCTAGCGGTCCGGCGGCAAAGGGGAAGCGGCATTCTCGGACAAGTGGCCGGACCGAAAAAGCGCGGCGGGCTTGCGGCCTGCTCGCGGGAGCTACGACGAACGCTCCAGGGCCTTGGGCGGGCCGAGGATGATCGAGGCGACCATAGCGCCCCGGGCATGGGCAGGGGAACGGAGTGCGTCCACCACGCCCTGCAGCTCGGCGCGCGTGTTGGATCTCGCCGGGGAAGCCGGCGCGGAACGCTGGGCCGAACGGAGATTGCCCGCCGCCGCCAGACGGGCGGCGACCCGGTCGTCGATGCTGCCGGCCCGGGCCATGGCGGCCTGGGTCTCGGAGCGGTCGGAGACATCGGCCAACCGCGCCCGGACGCGGTCCTCCAGGTGGCTGCCGCGGTCGTAGGCGGCGTCCGGCCGTTCCATCGAGGCCAAGTAGGTGGGCACGGGCTCCTCGGCCCGGCCCTCGGTTTCGGCGATCAGCGGATCGCACGGATGCGTGGGCAGAGGCGGGGGCGACCGGCGAAGTCCCTGGGGCGGGAGGGGCGGAGGAGGCGGCGGCGCGGTTTCGCCCCGGAGCAAGCGGTTGATCTCCTCTTCCCAGTCGCTGAGCGGACGGTTGGGTTCGGTGGCCATGTTGGTTTCTCCGGTTTTCTTGGGCCGATAGACGTAGGGATCGAGTGAATCGGTCGCGCCCTCCTGGCTCTTCTTCTTGATCCAGTCGAAGAGCGCGGAGAGCGCGACCAGGATGAGGATGAACGCGATGAACCCTCCGCTCAGGGCCAAGAGGCCGGGAGCATCCGCGAGCAGGGCTGCGGTGGCGGGCATCACGGCGGGTTCAGGAGTTCGGCGCGGTCTGGGGGCCGCCGCCGATCTGCTGCCTCATGCCGGTGTCAGCCTGGAGGTTCTGCATCCGGTAGTAGTCCATGACGCCGAGGTTGCCGTTGCGGAAGGCCTCGGCCATCGCGAGGGGCACCTGCGCTTCGGCCTCGATCACGCGGGCGCGCATCTCGGCCACGCGGGCGATGTTCTCCTGCTCCGTGGCGACGGCGGCGGCGCGGCGGACTTCGGCTTCGGCCTGGGCGATGAGCTTGTTGGCCTCGGCCTGTTCGGCCTGGAGCTTGGCGCCGACGTTCTCGCCGACGTCCACGTCCGCGATGTCGATGGAGAGGATCTCGAAGGCGGTGTTGGAATCGAGGGCCTTGTCCAAAACGTTCTTCGAGATGCGGTCCGGGTTCTCGAGCACGATCTTGTAGCTGTCCGAGGAACCGATGGTGGTGACGATGCCTTCGCCGACGCGGGCGATGATCGTCTCCTCGGTCGCGCCGCCGACGAAACGGTCGAGGTTCGTGCGGACGGTCACGCGGGCGCGGGCCTTGACGATGATGCCGTCCTTGGCCACGCCGTCGATGGTGGTCTTGCCGGAGGAGGGCGCGGGGCAGTCGATGACCTTGGGATTGACCGAAGTCTTCACCGCTTCGAGCACGGTCTTGCCCGTGCCCTTGGTGGCGAGGTCGATGGCGCAGGCGCGGTCGAAGTCGAGGTGGATGCCCGCCTTGCGCGCGGCGATGAGGGCGAGGACGACCATCTCGATGTTGCCGCCCGCGAGGTAGTGGGTGGAGAGGTCGTCGATGGTCAGCGGGATGCCGGACTTCACGGCGGTGATGCGCGTATCGACCACTAGGCCAACGGGCACGCTGCGCAGCTTCAGCGCCACCAGCTCGAACGGCCCGACCGGCGCACCTGACGAAAACGCCCGGAGCCAGATGGCGAAGAAGCTGAGCGCCCAGATGACGACGCCGAGCGCGAAGACACCGGCGATGATGTAGAGGATCGTCGGGAAATCGACGAGCGCGGCGAGCAGGGAGGGATGCAGGTTCATGGTAAAGGGGATTTCAGGACGCTTCGGTATCGCGGGTCACGACCACGCTCATGCCGTCGGCGGAGACGACCTTGATGGCCACGCCCTTTTCGATCAGCGGACCGTCGCTGCGGACATCGACGCGGCGGCCGTCGATGATGGCGACGCCGGAGGGGCGCAGGACGGTTTCGGTCACGCCGGACCGGCCGACGAGACCTGTGGACGCCAAGGGCGGCTCGGAAAGCACGCGGTCGGAGACGAAGAGCCTCGCGAACGGGCTGTGCGGAAGCAGCTTCACGTAGGCCACGGTGATGGCGACCAGCAGGATGGAGGATAGGGCGAGGGACCAGTTGCCCGCCTGCACGCCCACGTTCAGATACGCCACGGCGACGCCCGCCAGGATGCAGACGACGCCCGCGACACCGGCGACGATGCCGGGCAGGAAGGTTTCAAGCACGAGCAGGATGAAACCAGCGACGAGCAATGTGATGACCAGTTCCATGCGGGCGAATCTGCGGAGCGACGCGGTTCGGAGCAAGTGGAATGGCCCGGGGCTTTTGGAGCCGTGATCATCTGCGCGGGAGCCGCACCACGGTTCCAGAGAGACAGCGGATCACGCAGTCGCCGCCGGCGGTCCATTCCGCCACGAAGCTTCCTTCGGTTCGCAGGAAGAGAACGGGGCACCGCTGTTGCGCTAGGCGCCGCTTCAGCTCCGGAGCCGCGCGCTCGGCCGCGGGCAGCTCCGCGTCGGCCACCACGATCAGGCGCGGTTGGATGCGTTCGAGGAGCGCGTCGTTCAACGGTTCGTCCTTGGTCGGCAACCCGGCGACCACGATGTCCGCGCGCAGGTCGTCGCCGTGGCGGCGGAGCAGCGCTTCCTGGCCATCACGGCCCAGATCCGAAAGGAGCAGCCAACGGAAGCCGTGGCTCTCTCCGAGCAGAACCAGCGCGCCGTCGTCCGCGAGGTTGATGCGCGCATCGGCGGCCGGATGCAGCACGCGCCAACCAGCCACGGCCTCGCCATCGGACACCCGCTCCAAGGCCATCGGCGCGGCTTCGAGTTCTTCCACGACCCGCCGATAGACCGGCGAGCGGAAGCGCAGATCGCCGAGGACCACGCGCTCCGTGCCGAACGCCTCGGCCATCAAGACAGCACCGCCCACATGCCGGGCATCGCCGTGGGTCAGGGCGAGACGGGGCAGACGGTTGACGCCCTGGGCGCGGAGAAACGGGCGCAGGATCAGCTCGGCGGCGGGCTGGTCGCCGGCGTCGATCAGCAGGTCTTCGGCGCGTCCCCGCGTGTCGAAATGGACCGCGTGCCCGCCGTTGAGCGGAAGGATCGTCAGCCGGGTGGTGCGATGGTCGATGCCGATGCGGACCAGCAGGCAGACCGCCAGGAGCGCGGCCGCCGCCAGCCCGGCCTTTCCGGGCCAGCCCGGACGGAAACGGACGAAGCCCGGCACGAGCAGCGCCACGGCGAAGAGCGCCATTTCCCAGAACCTCGGCGACGGCACGAACCACGCGGCGCCGGGGAGTTCCGTGAAGAACTCGCTGCCCCGGACCATGAGGTTCATGCAGACCCAGGCGGCGTGGTTGAACACTTCGGCGATGGACGGCAGCAGCGCCCCGCTGAGCAGGCTGGCGATGTTGCCCGCGAGCGCGACGCCGGAGAGCGGCACGATGAGCAGGTTCGACAACAGGCTGCCGGGCGTGACGAGGTGGAAATAGTGCGCCGTGAGCGGCAGGGAGCCGAGCCACGACGCCGCCGACACGGCGAAGGCCTTCGCGAACCAGCGCAGCGCGGCGTCGCGCCCGCGTTGCCAGCGGGTGCGGAGATCGCGGACGAGGAAGGCGTCGGGCTCGAACCACTGCCGCAGCCTCGTCTCCAGCGCCGTGCTGACGAGCGCGATGGCCAGCACCACGGAGAACGAGAGCTGGAACGACGCCTGGAAGAGCTGGAGCGGTTCGCACACGAGGATGCAGAGCGCGGCGACGAAGAGGGAATTGAGCAGGTCGGGAGGACGGTTCAGCGCCCAGCCGAGCAAGATGACGCTCATCATCACGCCGGACCGCACGGCCGAGGACTGCCAGCCGGTCGCGCCGATGTAGAACCACAGCAGCGCCATGACCGGCAGGAAGCACCATCGCCTCGGCACCTGGAGCAGCACGGCCAGCTTGATGAGGATGGCGGCGATGAGGGCGATGTGGAGCCCGGAAATCGCGAAGATGTGGAGCGTGCCGGAGAGGACGAACGGCTCCGCCACCTCGTCGTTCAGGCCCGCCTTCCAGCCCAGAGCCATCGCCCAGAGCAGCGCGGTGGCCTCGTCGTCCGGCAGGCCGCGCGCCAGGGTCGCCTTGGCCCAGGCGATGAAGCGTTCGGAGAAACCCGGGCCGATGACGCCGTTGTCCGGAGCGAGCGTCCATTCGCGCGGATCGTCGAGGCGCAGCAGATGATGGACGCCCTGGTTGGCGAGGAAGGTCCGGTAGTCGAAGAGCCCCGGGGCCTTGGGGCCGGGCGGCGGCGCGACCACGCCGGTCAGCTCCACGGTTTGCCCGTCATGGAAACGGCCTTCGAGATCGGCCGCCACGGTGGCGACCAGCTCGCCCGAGGCGGGCCTCCATTCGCCCCGGGTCTGGACGGCGTGGACGGCGATGCGGCCCAGCGAACGGTCCACCCGCTCGTCGTCGATCAGCATCCGCTTGAGCACCGGCGGCCCGACCAGCCGGCCACGCACCGTGGCGATCTGCGGCTCCGCGCCCAGCACGCGGCGGAGATCGGTCGGGGAAAGCGGCTGGGCGTCGATGGCGTGGTGCGCCGCGCCCAGCGCGGAGAAGAGGGCGAGCGCCATCGTCCAACGGCCGCGCTCCGACATCGCCGCCCGCAACAGGAGCCCGGCGGCGATCCCGAGAAACAACCACGGCGGCGCCTCCAACACCCGGCTTGCGACGATGCCGACGGCGTAGGCCGAAGCCACCAGCGTCAGCGGACGAACCATTCGGGGGAAATTCCGGCGGAACGGAACACGAAAGCCCACCCGGCGGAAAGCCCTTTGTGGCGCAAGCCTCCGGCTGGGCGTGCCGCCGACATCCTGTCGGCCAAGGCGTCCTGCCAACGGCGGACGCCCTGGCAAGCATGACGCTTGCGCCACGGCTGACGGGACGTCGGCGCTGCGCGGCTCGGCGGAGCCACCCTTGCGCGATCAGTTCTGGGCAACGGCCTTGCCCGGCGGACGCTGGAGCTGGGCGGTGAAGGCGGCTTGCACTTCCTGCACGACGGACGCGCGGCGCTGCATCTCGGCGTTGAAGGCCGGGTGAGCGCGGGAGGTTCCCTCGTTGAGGCCGTAGCGGATCAGCGCGGCGCGGCGTTCCATCTGTTCGACGCGGTTCAGGGCCGGTTCGAGGAAGCGGGGCTCGACCAGGCGGCGCATCTCGGCGAGCGCGGCCTGGGTCTTGCCCGAGCCATAGTCGCTCAGCATTTCGCGCAGCCGGGTCTCGGTGGAAGGGCGGATCAGTTCCGCGCGGCCGATCATCACGCGCACGAGCGACGCGGGCGCGGGCGAAAGTTCCAGGGGCAACGTCTCGTCGGTCCAG
>CBFGQE010000147.1:0-7400 GCA_965650815.1 uncultured bacterium | reverse complement strand
GCGTCGGGATAGTCCTCGTTTGGCCGGGTTGGATCGCCGGAAAAGCGGTCGTCGGCGTCGTAGATGATCCAGATGTCCGACGGCCCGCCGGTCTGGCCAAACGTGTGGGGACCGAGAAGCGTGTAGCCGTAAGAGGCGACGTTGCTCTGGGTCTTGCGCTTGGCATTGGCCGTGTTTCCGGCGAGGTAACCGGACACTTCATAGCTATGGCCGGTCAGGCCCTCTCGGCCGGCAGCGTTGTTCACCAGGTCCACGTAATAGACGCCGTCGCGATGGATGCGCTCGGAGTAGAACCTGACACCGGACTGGTCGGAGCTGCTGTAGGGGCTGACCATGAGCGCGGTGATCGGCTGGGTCTCAGTGGTCCGCACGGTGTTCTTGGTCGAGGCGCACTGGAACGACTTCGCGGCGGAGACGTAGGTCGGATAGAGCCAGTTCATGTCGTCGTCGCCGTAGCTGACGGTGCCGCTCAGGGCTTCGCGGCTGTCGTCCATCGCGAACATCTGGCTGCCGAGGCCGAGCTGCTTGCCGTTGCTGAGGCAGCTGATCCGCTGGGCCCGGGCTTTGGCCTTGGAGAGGGCGGGGAGCAGCATCGCGGCCAGGATGGCGATGATGGCGATGACGACCAACAGTTCGATCAGGGTGAACGCGGTCAGGAACGGGCGGTTTTTTGATGGGAGTTTTAGCATCGGAACTTCGACGGCTCCGGCTGTTGCGGGGGATTTCTCCCAGGCGGGAACCGCCTTTGAAACGGTCGGACGCGTCGGCACGGGGCACAACCAACCGGATCTGGGGGGTGTGCGGCCAGCCCGAAAACGGCCGCGCCAAGGGACTCCTTGCTTTCACCCGGGCAACCTGCGATCACGCCCGCCATTCCCCGGCTCCGCCCGGTCGAGCGCTTCGCCGTGGAGAGCGCGCCTTGCGGAGAGGGATCGGAGAAGCCCATGAAACGTTGCCTCGTCCTCCTGTGCGCCGTCGGTCTGCTGACCGGTTGCGCGTCCCGCTACGACGTCCTGACCACCAGCGGCTCGGACTTCACCAACGTCACCAAGCCCAAGCTCAAGCCCGGCACCCGCATGTATGTCTTCAAGGACGTGCGGGGCACGGAATACGAGGTCCCGGAGGTCCGCATCCGCGAGATCCGCATCCGCTGACCGCGCTTCAACGCCGCTTGGCGGTGAACTGCTCGACGTATTTGCCGAGCAGATCGGCCTCCAGATTCACCGCGTCGCCCACCTTCCGCTCCCGCAGCGCCGTTACCGCGTGGGTGTGCGGGATGATCCAGAGGCGGAAGCCTTTTCTGGTCACTCCCGCCACGGTGAGGCTGATGCCGTCCACGGCGATGGAACCCTTGAAGACCACGTAGCGGAGAATTTCCTTCGGCGCCTCGATGTCGAGCAAGTGGTCCTCGCCCTGGCGTTCCCACTTCGCGATGCAGCCCATGCCATCGATGTGTCCGGTGACGAAGTGCCCGCCGAACCGCCCCCCGGCCGCCATCGCGCGTTCGAGGTTCACGGCGGCACCGGGCTGGGCGAACTGGAGATTGGTCCGGGTCCAGGTTTCCTTCAGCAGATCGAAGCGCACGAGCGTGTCGCGCTGTTTCTTGGAGATGGTGACGGCGGTGAGGCAGCAGCCATTGACCGAGACGCTGTCGCCCTTCTTCAGCCCCTTGCCGCAGACGCGCATCTTCACCGTGAGGCGGATGGCGTCCTGCGCGGGTTGGATGGAAACGACCGAGCCGGTTTCTTCGACGATGCCAGTAAACACGGCAGGAAGTTTCGGCCAGCGGTCCGGCGGTGCAAGCGCGGAGCCGGTGGCAAGACCGCGGCGGGGAAGTTGGCGGCGAACTTCCGTTCGCCGCTACGGAGAGATCAATCGCACCGCGCCGTCATGAACAGGTCGGGCCCGAAGCGCCGCCACTTCACTTCGCGCAGAGACAGGATTCCCGCGCGGTCCTCGGCCCCATCGCCCGCCACGCCTTTGAGCGACTTCGCGCCGCCGAGGATCTTGGGCGCGTAGAAGAAGGCCACGCGCTGGGCCAATCGTTGTTCCAAGAACGACGCGTTCACCTCGCCACCGCCTTCGACCAGCAGGCTCGTCACGGCTTGGCCGCCGAGGAACTCCAGCAGCCACGACAGGTCGATCCGGCCGTGGCTCACGGGTGCGACCTGGACGGCGACGCGTTTGGCCAGGGCCGCGACGCGGCGCTTTGGAGCGGCTTCGGTCACGATCACCGTGGTGGCTGCGGCGTGAGCGTCCGAAACCACCTTGGCCATGAGCGGCGTGCGGGCTCGCGAATCGAGGATGACGCGACGGATCACCTTGGTTGAATGATGCCGGATGCCGGATGCCGGATGCCGGATAGTCAGCGACGGGTCGTCGGCCAGGACCGTGTTCACGCCCACGAGAATGGCGTCGGCTCCTTGCCGCAGGTGCATGGCGTGGGCGCGGGAACGTTCGCCGGTGATCCACTTCGATTCGCCGGAGGCCGTGGCGATCTTGCCGTCGAGCGTCATCGCGGCCTTCACCGTGACGAAGGGCGTGCGGTGGACGATCCAGTGGTTGAAGGCCTCGTTCAACGCGGTCGCTTTGTCGGCCAAGACGCCGGAGACCACTTCGATGCCCGCCTGGCGCAGAAGGTCGAACCCGTGCCCGACGTGCGACGGATTCGGATCGGTGGCGGCCACGACGACGCGGCGGATTCCGGCGGCGATGATCGCATCGGTGCAGGGCGGGGTGCGGCCGTGGGTGCAGCAGGGTTCCAGCGTGACGTAGATCGTCGCGCCTTTCGCGGAATGGCCGCGCCGGGCGGCGTCGCGCAACGCCTCGATCTCCGCGTGGGGCTGACCCGCGCGATGGTGCCAACCGCGACCGACGACTTCGCCGCGCTTCACCAGCACGGCTCCGACCAGGGGATTGGGCGAAGTTTCGCCGTAGGCGCGGGCGGCGAGCTTCAGGGCTTGCCGCATGAAGGCTGCGTCCGTCTCCGGCACGACGGGTTTGGATCGGGGAGCGGCCATGAAGATTTGGCCAAAGGAACCGGCTCAGGCCGCGGCGTCGCCTTCAGGCTGCTCTGCATAGAGCGCGCGGAGGAGATAGGTGCGTGACACTTCGAGGGCGAGAATCATCTCCTCGTAGCTGCGGTAGCGTTCCTTCGGGTCCTTGGAGAGAGCCTTGACGAGGGCTTCATTGGTCAGGGCCGTGACCTCGACCAGTTGAGATGGCGGCACCAGCTGCTCGTTCACATGGGCCATGACCATGTCGTCGATGTTCTCGGTGACGAAGGGGGTGCGGCCGGTCAGCGCGTGGTAGCAGGTGCCGGCGAGGGAATACATGTCGGAGAGGAAGGTCTCGGGTTCGCGCTGGATCTTCTCGGGCGCGACGTATTCGGGGGTGCCCCAGACGGTGTCGTTGGCCCCGGATTGCTCGTCGGCGCTTTCGGCCAGGCCGAAATCGACCAGCTTGGGTTCGCCATCGGCGTTGTAGAGGATGTTGGAGGGCTTGATGTCGCGGTGGAGAAGGCCGTGCTTCAAGGCGGTCGCAAGCGCCGAGGCGATCTTGATGCCCACGTCGAGGACGTTGAGTTCCGGCACGCGGCCGTCGCGCTCGATCCAGCTGTCGAGGCTGCCGTGGTCCGCCAGCTCCATGACGAGGTAGGGCTGCCCCTCGAACTCGTCGAAGGTGTAGATATGGATGATGTTCGTGTGGTTCAGCGCGGCTCCGGCCCGGGCCTCGCGGTAGAACGACTTCATCACCTCCACGTCCTCGGCCATTTCGCGCTTGAGCATCTTGAGGGCGACATTGCGCTCCAGCTTCACGTCGAAGGCGCGGAAGACGGTGCCCATGCCGCCGGAGGCGATGATGCTGCGCAGCTCGAACTGGCGCATCATGACGGGGATCATGGTGGGATGGCCGCACTTGCAACACGGGATCGTGGCAAACGGCTTGAGATCCCCAGGGATGAAGTTCTTCGCCCGGCACCGCCCGCATTCGCTCATCCTCAGCGGTTTCCGGGTCTCAACGACGGCATCACTCACGGTGATAGGTGGCTTAATCCATCCCGCCCACGGCCACAAGCTTCGAGGCGGGAAAATTTGGGCCACGGCCGCGCGGGGCGGCGCTCAACGCTCGACCTGTTTCTTGTAGGCCTCGACGCCGGCGACGATTCCGGCGGCGATTTTTTTCCGGTAGGCGGCCTGGGTGATCTGGCCGCCTTCGGCCGGGTTGGACATGAAGCCGCCCTCGACGAGGATGGCCGGCATCTTGGCCGTCTTGAGCACGGCGAAGCGTGCCCGCAACACGCCCCGGTCGGAGGCCTCGGTGCTCCTGACCACCGCCTTCTGCACGGAGTGGGCCAGCAGGATGTTCTCAGCGTCCTGCCGGTTGCCCGGCAGCCAGGCACCGCCGCCCGCTTCCGGCCGGGCGTAGGACGAGGCGGCCCCGGCCGGGGTGAGGCAGAAGACCTCGACCCCGGCGGCGGACTTGGCGACGGCGGAGTTGAAGTGCAGGGAGATGAAGAGGTCGGCCTTGTGTTTGTTGGCGAAGGCCGGCCGATCCTCCAGCTCCATGAAGGCGTCCTGCGAACGGGTGGAAAAGACGCGATAACCGGCCTCGCGGAGTTGCCGGGAAAGTTCGTGCGCCAGCAGGAGCGTGTAGTCCTTCTCCATCCGCTTGCCCTCCATGTTGCCCGGGTCCTTGCCGCCGTGGCCGGGATCGATGCAGATCGTCTTGATGGGCGAGGCGGTTTCCGCACGGACGGGATAGACCAGCGGGATGAGGGTCTTCTCCAGATCCAGCGGGGCCACGTGGGCTTCGCCGGACTTCAGCGCGACGGGGAACGCCAGCGTCACGGAGACGCCGTCGAAGTCGATCTTCCGCGAATCGATCTCCAGCCGGATGCGGTGCCCCTTGCCCGTGGCGACGACGACCTTGTCCTTGGCCTGCCAGGCGAGGGCAAAGCCGTTCGGCCCCGCCCAGTCGCCCAGCCGGTTGTAGTCGCGCCCGGCGATGCGCACCGTCTCCAGTCTGGCCCCGAGCGTGGCGGCGTGGACGAAAGGAACCGCGGCCAGGAGGCCGATCAGGAGCAGCAGGCGCGACAACATCGTGGTGCAGCAGTTGACCGGTGCGGCTCGCGGGCATTCAAGCAGAATGCCTCAGCGGGGCTGATTCGCAGGAGAAGACGCCCTGAAAAACCCGGCCCGAGGCAAAACCCGTTGACCCGTCGGAAGTGCCTTCCTAAGGTCGCGCAGCATCCGACATCCCGAGAATTACCGCCTCCTTTTGCATGAGCACCAGCACCGCTTCCACCACCGTTTCCAAAGGCCTTGATGGCATCGTCGCCGCCCACACGCGCCTGAGCGACGTGCGGGGGGACGTCGGCCAGCTCATCTACTGCGGCTACGACATCAACGAGCTGGCGGGCAAGGTCACCTACGAGGAAGTCGTCCACCTGCTCCACCACGACCACCTGCCGAACGCGAAGGAGCTGGCCGAGCTCAAGCAGACGCTGGCCGGTTTCCGCGACCTGCCCAAGGGCGTGATCGACATCATCCAGCGGATGCCCAAGGACGCCGCGCCGATGCACGTCATCCGCACCGGCATCTCCGCCCTCGGCTGCTTCGACACCACCGCCGAGGACGATTCCCAGCACGCCCAGCGACGGAAGGCGCTGCGCTTGGTCGCCCAGATCCCGGTCATCACCGCCTATTTCCACCGCCATCGCCAGGGACTGCCCCTCGTCGCCCCCGACGCGAGCCTCGGCGAAGCGGCGAACTTCCTCTACATGATCGACGGCGTCATTCCGTCCGCCGAGAAGGAGAGCACGATGGACATGTGCTACGTGCTCCACGCGGACCACGGCATGAACGCCTCCACCTTCAGCGCCCGCGTCACCATCGCCACGCTGTCGGACATGTATTCCGCCATCACCACCGCCATCGGCACGCTCAAGGGACCGCTCCACGGCGGCGCCAATGAAGGCGTGATCAAGATGCTCCAGGAAATCGGTTCGCTGGAGAAGGTGGACGAGTTCGTGGACAACGCCCTGGCCCAGAAGCAGAAGATCATGGGCATCGGCCACCGCGTCTACAAAGTGCTCGATCCCCGCGCCCCGCACCTCAAGAAGATGGCGCAGATCCTCAGCGCCAAGCTGGGCGAGCCGAAATGGATCCAGATGTCCGAGCGCATCGCCTCGCTCATGCTCGAGAAGAAGGGCCTGAACGCGAACGTCGATTTCTACAGCGCCACGGTCTATTACAGCCTCGGCATCCCCACCGACCTGTTCACCCCCATCTTCGCCATTGCGCGCACCAGCGGCTGGACCGCCCACGTGCTGGAGCAGCTGGCCGACAACCGCCTCATCCGCCCGCAGTCGGTCTATACCGGCCCGGTCGGTCTGAAGGTGAAGGCCATCGAGCAGCGCTGAGGCTTCGATCCAAACAAAAGGCCCGCATCACCCATGGTGATGCGGGCCTTTGCCTGCCGGAAAACGGCCTCACTGGGAGATGACGGCTGCTCCCGCACCAAAGACCATGAGGGCCACTTGGATGATGATGCCGATGATGGAGAGGATCGTGCCGATGATGCCGCAGATCTTTCCGGCGTTCGTGTTGCCCCGTCCCGCCGGGTCCATTTGGCCCGCATCCATTTCCTTGAGATCGCTCGAGCCCATGATGAAAGCCGGGATTCCGGTGAAGAGGCCGCAGCAGGGTATGCTGAGAATGCCGAGAACAAGAATGAGGGTTCCGCGATGGGGTTTCATAGGTTCCTTGGGTGGATGTTGGACTCGTCGAAAAGGAATCAGGTCCGCCAAGTGAATTCAAACCCGATTCCGGAGCCGCCTCAGCTGCGGTTTAAGATCGGAATGACGCGCATTCCGACTGGAGGCTTGCCCGGCTCCAAGCCATGCCATACCAGACACGGCATGAAGTTGACGCTCCACATGGATGAAGCGCTCCCACAGCGCATTATCGGGATTTACGGGTGCGACAGCAAAACGGCCGTGGATTTCGCTCTCCGAGAGATGGAGCGTCGCCACATGCTTGCCCCCTACGCCCACCGTGGCCTTGGCTTGGAGCCGTCCGAGTTGGTGAACGCCATCAATCCCGGCTAAGACATGCTGGCGGGCCGCAGTGTTCCCCGGAAGAAAGCGTCATGAAGCCTGGACCATCCTGAAGGACCGCACATAGCCCATTTTTCCGAAATTCCGGACCTGACAGTGCTCCGGTCCATCGACGAACTTACCTAAAGCAAATGAACATCCACGAGTATCAGGCCAAGGCCCTCTTCGAGAAATACGGCGTCCCCGTGCCCAAGGGCGCCGCCGCCAAGTCCGCCGCCGAGTTCGACACCGCGCTGGCTTCGCTCCCCGAAGGTCCCACCATGGTGAAGTCCCAGATCCA
>CBFGQE010000146.1:0-7419 GCA_965650815.1 uncultured bacterium | reverse complement strand
GTGCGTGGGGCGGAAGGAGGCGGGATCGGTCCCGAAGATGCGGTGCGTCTCCTCGGACCAGGCGACATTCCAAGTGGCGATGTCTGTTTCCCAGCTCCCCATGCGGGCCACGCTCTGGGCTTCCGCGAGGCGGCGGCGCTCGATCTCCACCTGTCGGGCCAGCTCGCGCTGTTCCTCCTCGCCGCGCCGCAGGGCCTGCTCCGCCTTGCGCTGTTCCGTGATGTCGTGGGCGGTGCCGATCATCCGCAGCGGCCGCCCGGTCCCTTCCTCGGCGGTGACCTGGGCCACCTCGTGGATGAACCGCTCCTCGCCATCGGGCCGAACCAGACGGTGGACGATGGAGTAGGTCCCCCGCTCACGGATGGCCTTCTCGACGGCTTGCCGGATCATCCCGTGCTCATCGGGCGGAACGAGCTCGAAGAACAGCTCGTTGGAAACCTCGACCGACCCCGGCTCGAAGCCCGCGATGCGGAACATCTCGGCGGACCATCGCAGCGGGTTGGCATCCAACCGATCCGAGTTCCCCAGGTCCAGCTCCCAGCTGCCGAAGTGCGCGATCCGCTGGGCGGCCGCCAGGCTTGCCTCGCTCGCGCGGAGCGCCGCCTCCTTCTCGCGGGCCTCGGCAAGACGGCGCCGGAGCTCCAGCCGGGTCATCACCTGCTGGCCCAGGAACCGCAGCATCCGACGTTCGCGGTCGTCGAACACCCGGGGCATGCGGTCGATCACGCAGAGCGTGCCGAGCGCGTGCCCCTCGGGATTGATGAGCGGCGCGCCCGCGTAGAAGCGGATGTGGGGCTCGCCCCGGACCAGCGGATTGTCGGCGAAACGGGCGTCCACCAGCGTGTCCGGCACCAGCAGCAGGTCGTCCCCGGCCAAGGCATGGGCGCAGAAGGCGATCTCGCGCGGGGTCTGCTCGGCCTCCAGGCCGACCCGGGCCTTGAACCATTGGCGACCCGCGTCGATGAGGCTGATCAGCGCGATGGGGGTTCCGAAGGCTTCCGCCGCGAAGGCCACGATGTCGTCGAACTCCTCTTCCGGAGGGGTGTCGAGGATGTCGTAGGCGCGCAGGGCTGCGAGACGCCGGGTTTCGTGGTCTTCGGGTGTTGGTTGGGTCATGGCGTCGGAGAGCGCTTCCGGCACGACGGAAGCGCTTGGGGCATCGGTCGCACGGGGAAACGGCGGCTCCATAGAAGCACAGCGGCGGGAATTGTCAGCCACACAGATGCAGACCGGCGCTTGGCGCGTGTCGCCGATGGGTGACGGCGAGATGGGTCACCGTTCGCCCTGCACCACGACGGGCTCCTGCACCCCGGCGATCTGGGCGAAGTTGTGGAGCCGCTCCAGGAGCATGGGCGTGATCTGCGTGCCGGCGCGGACGATCAGCATGTTGTCCTTCGTCAGGAGATCCGCCACCAGGACCATGCCGGAGCGGAGGTCCCGCAGGGAGACCTCGCGGGTCGGAGCGGCCCCGGCCGGAGCGTCGATGAAGATGTCGAAGTGCGCGGAGACGGCGGCGAGCACGGCGGGATCGTAGGCCCCGACGCGCTTCTGCATGCTCTCGATGGCGCGGGCGCGGGCGATGCCCCGCTCCTCCAGCCGCACCAGGTCGTAGAGCACATGGAGGATGCGCGCGCCGACCGGGATGTCCGCGCCCCGGACCTCGTCCGCCGGGAAGCCGGAGCCGTCGAAGTTCTTCGACTGGTAGCGGATCATCTGGGCCACGGCCTCCAGGCGGGGGATGCCCGAGATCAGGTCGCTGCCGACCTGGGGCACGCGCGTGATCATGTCCTTTTCCTGCCCGGTCAGCGTCTGCCCGCTGCGGGCCTTCTGCAGCACGGCCGGGGGAATGGAGACGTGCCCGACGGGGCAAAGCATGGCCGCCATCTCCAGCGCCCATGTGTCCGCCTGGTTCTGGGCCCGGGCGAAGCCGCGCATGTGGTCGCGCAGGGTCTGGGAATGGCCGAAGGACTGGGGATCGACGACCGAGAGGATCTCCGTGAGCGTGCGGATCGCGCCGTTGAGGGTGCGTTCCAGAAGCTCCCTCTCGGCGGTGACGAGGCGGTATTGCTTGAGGCCGGACTGGAGGGCCATGGCGAGCACCTCCGCCGAGCACGGCTTGGTGAGGAACTGGAAGACGCGGCCCTGGTTCACCGCCTGCACGGCGGTCTGCTGGTCCGCGTTGCCCGTGAGCATGATGCGGACGGTGTCCGGCGAGAGCTCCTGGGCGCGGGAGAGGAAGGACACGCCGTTCATGCCGGGCATCTGCATGTCCGCGACGACGACGGCGTAGGGGCCGTTCTTCGCCATGAGGGCCAGGGCCTCCTCGCCACCACTGGCCACCTCGAGCGCGAACTGCTTGCGGAGGTTCCGCTGGAAGGCCGAGAGGATGTTCGGATCGTCGTCAACGCACAGGATCTTCGTGCTCATGCGGTCAGGGGGCTTCGGCGAGAATCAGGTTCCGCCAGTGTTCGAGGGGGAGGTCGAGGCCGGTTTCCCGCAGGTAGGCGTGGTCCAGGCCGGAGTTGGGTTCCGATTCGGGTTTGAGGGCGACGTTGGCGATGTGGAGGGCCGTGAGCGGGCTGATCTCGCGGCTGGAGCTGAGGCTGGGCTTGTGGTGCAACGCAATGGCTTCGACGACCGGCACGGGCAGGCCCCACAGGCCGAGCAGATAACCGCCGACATCCCCGTGGTCCGAGCCGAAGACCCGGTTCTCGGCCGCGGCGGAGTCGAGGGCCTCGGCCTTCATGTGGTAGGCGACATCCTGATATTTGTCCGTGAAGTTGCCGGCCAGCACCAGCTTGCCGACGTCGTGGAGCATCCCGGCGACATGCGATTCATCGGCGATCTTCTGCCCGGTCTTGAGTTCCCGGGCGATGGTCCGGGCGGCGGCGGCGGTGCGCAGGCTGTGCTCCCAGAGCGCGGGGACGGAGAGGCTGCCCACCCGGGCGTTCTCGAACTGGGAAAAGGCGTGGATCGAGAGCACGAGCGTCTTGATGGTGTCGAGCCCCAGGTAGGTGGTGGCCTCGACCGCGTTGGAGATCTGCCGGGGCAGGCCGAAGAAGGCCGAGTTCACCAGCTTCAGGATGTAGGCGGTCATGCCGGGGTCCTTGGCGACGAGCCGGCCGACGTCGTCCACGAAGACCTCCTCGTCCTGCAGCATCTCCACGATGTCGAGGTAGAGGGAGGGCACGCTGGGGATGCGGGTCATCCGGGCGGCCAGGGTCTTCACGGCGTCGCTCCGGATGGAGTTTTCCAGCGCGGCGGCGCGGCGGACGGTGGACTTGAGCGCGTCGGCGTCGCAGGGCTTGGCCAGGAACTGGTGGGTCGAGCCGACGCACCGCATGATCAGCTCCCGGTCCGAGTGGCCGGAGAGGATGAGGCGGATGCAGCGGGGGTGGCGCTTCATGACCTCGTTCAGGAGCTGCGCGCCGTTCATGCCGGGCATCCGCATGTCGGAGACCACGACGTCGAACGGGTTCTCCGCCATGCTGGCCAGGGCCTGCTCGCCGCCTTCGACGAACTGCATCTCCCACTCCTCCCTCATCGGGCGGAGCATCCGCTGCAGGCCCTGGAGCACGAGGGGCTCGTCATCGACGAACAGTATTCGCGTGGTTTTCATCGTGTCTTCTCGGAATCCGTCCGGGCCGAGGCCGGCAGGGTGATGATGAAGGTCGTGCCCTGTCCCATGCAGGTCTCGAAGTGCAGCGTGCCGCCGTGCTTGTCAACGATGGCGGAGCGGGCGATGGCCAGCCCTTGGCCCGTGCCCTTGCCCACGGGCTTGGTGGTGAAGAACGGGTCGAAGATCCGGTCCCGGATGTGGTCCGGGATGCCCCCGCCCGTATCGGCGATCCGGATCTCCGCCTGGTCCCCGACCAATGCGGTGGAGACGGTGATCTTGCCCTTGCGTCCGCTGTTCTCGCCGACCACGTCCGCGATGGCGTGCGCGGAGTTGACCACGAGGTTCAGGATCACCTGGTTGAAATCGCCCGGCAGGCAGGGGATGGCCGGGAGGGACGGGTCGAGGACCAGCTCCAGGTCGGCGACGTATTTCCAGGCGTTCCGGGCGACGGTGACGGTGCTCTCGATGGCCCGGTTGATGTCCACCATCGTCTTCTCCTCGGTCCCGGGATGGGAGAATTCCTTCATCGCGCGGACGATCTTGGCCACGCGCTCGACGCCATCGAGGGTCTGCTGGATCGCCGAGGGGATCTCGGATTCCAGGTAGCCGAGGTCGATGCGGCGGATGGTCTCGTCGATCCGGCCGGCCAGTTCCCGGTCGGCGCGGCCATCGCGGACGGCGTCGAGCAGGTCGCGGAACTGGCGGCGCAGCTCCGAGAGGTCGCGGAAGGCCTCGGAGAGGAAGCGGGTGTTGTCGCCGATGAACTGGGTGGGCGTGTTGATCTCGTGGGCGATGCCGGCGGCGAGCTGGCCGATGGACTCGAGCTTCTGCGCCTGGCGGAGCTGGAGCTCCATCATGGTGCGGTCCAGTTCGGCGTTCTTCCGCTCGGTGACGTCGCGGGCGACGATCAGCAGGCCGTCGATCTCCCCCTCGGGATTGCGGACGACCGCGCCGTGGGACTCGAAGGTGAGCCAGCGCCCGTCGCGGTGGCGGATGCGGTATTCGACCACCCGGCCCTGGCCGACCACGAGGGATTCCGCCGCCGCGTTCATCACGTTCAGGCGATCCTCGGGATGCACGAGGTCGAAGCCGACGTTCGACTGGAGCTCCTCCTGGGAGTAGCCGAGGACCGTGGTGTAGGACGGGCTGGTGTAGATGCGGTGGCCCTGGCGGTCCACGATGGCGATGAGATCGACGGCGTTGTCCGTGATGACGCGGAACAGCTCCTCGCTGCGGCGCAGCCGGTCCTCCGCGTTCTTGGAGGCGGTGATGTCGTTCTGGACGCCGATGTAGTTGGTCAACCGGCCGGCGGCGTCCAGGAGCGGCGACAGCGTCAGCTCGTTCCAGAAGGCGCTCCCGTCTTTCCGGTAGTTCTTGAGGACCACGCGGCAGGCCTCGTTTTTTTCGAGGCTCCGGCGGAGCTGTTCCAGGACTTCCCGGCTGGTGTCGGGGCCCTGGAGGATGCGGCAGTTGCGGCCGATGAGCTCCTCGCGCGTGTAGCCGGTGATCTTCTCGCAGGCCTGGTTGCAGTAGATGATCGGGTGGTCGGCCGCCGTCGCGTCGGTGATGATGATGCCGCTGCCCACGACCTCGAGCGACCGTTCCAGCAGGCGCAGGTTCGCGTCCCGCAGCCGGTTCTCGGTGATGTCGCGGGCGGTGGTGGAGATGAAGTCCACCCGCCCGTCGGCCCCGCGATGGGCGACGATCAGTTGCGAGACCGGAACCAGGGTGCCGTCCAGCCGGCGGAAGACGCCCTCGCCGCGCCAAAGCCCGGTGCGGCAGGCCTCGCCCAGCGCCTCGTCGGTCGGCACCGGGTTCGCCCCGTCGGGGCGGATGTCCTGCATGGTGAGCTCGCCCAGGCCGTCCCGGGAGCCTATTCCCAGCAGGCCGAGCCCCGCCCGGTTGATCTCGACCATGAGGCCGGTCGAGGTCGCCATGCCGATGAAGTCCGGCGTGGTCTCCAGGATGGTCATGAGCCGGCTCTTGGTCTCCTCCACGCGCTCCCGCTCCAGGGCGCGCTTGCGGAGGCGGGCCTTGACCGAGGAGATGAGCGCCTCGGGAGGAAACGGCTTCTGCAGGAAATCGTCGGCGCCCAGATCCATGCAGCGGCGCCGGATCTGGTCCTCCTTCAGCCCGGACACCAGGATGAAGGGCACGTCGGCCAGAGCCGGATTGGCCCGGAGCGCGACCAGCGCGTCGAGACCCGTCTGCGACTGCATCTGGTAGTCGCACAGCACGATATCCGGCGGGTTGCGCCGGGCCAGCGCGAGGCCCACCAGGGGATCGTCCGAATCCACCGTCTTCAGGCCGATGGCCTGGAGGGTGCGGCAGGCCGAGGTGCGGAAGACCGGATCGTCGTCGATCACCAGCGCCAAGGTGGCCCCGCCCCGGCTGTCCCTCGCCGTCCGACTGTCCGTGGGCGGCCCTTCGGCCAAGTGGAACGCGCTCTTGCGCACCTCCACCTCCCACGATCCCGTGTCACTGGACAGCACTCCTTCGCTCCCTAAGGCCAGATTCATACCGCTGCATCGGATCGCAGGGGCACGACCTAAGGGAAGACCCTGTAGGACGGTTCGGGAAAAAGACGTAGGTGTCCGTCCTACACGTCAGCGCGCGAGCCCGTGCCCGACCACGTAGCGGATCAACGCGGCGTTGTCCTTCAGGCCCATCTTGTGCAACAGGCGCGTGCGGTAGGTGCTGACCGTCTTGACGCTGAGCCGGAGCTCCTCGGCGGCGGCGGACACCGGCTTGCCCGAGCCGAGCAGCAGCAGCACCTGGAACTCCCGCGAGGACAGCCGCTCGTGCGGCGGCACGTCCGCACTCGGGCCGAGGTTCGCCGCCAGCTTCTCCGCGAGGCGGGAAGAGACGTGCCGCCGCCCCGCGAGCAGCTTGCCGATCGCCTCGATGATCACGGGGAGCGCGTCCGTCTTCGAAACGAAGCCCTGGGCGCCGGCCTTCAGCGCCGCGAGCCCGAATTCGCTCTCCGGCTGCGCGGAAAGCACCAGCACGGGCACATCGGAGGCGAAGCCCCGGATTTCACCGAGGAGATCCAGGCCGGAACGGTCCGGCAGCTCCAGGTCCAGCAGCACCAGCTCCCAGGCTTGTCGGCGCGCCAGCTCCAATCCGGCCGCTCCGGTCGCCGCGCCGGACACCTGGCAACCGGGGAAGTGGAGGAGGAGCGACTGTTTGATCCCGCTCACCATCAGCGGGTGGTCGTCGATCACGAGGACGTTCATGCGAGCAGCGACTCCCTGCCGCAGATCCGAAGCGCGGGACGGTTCGAACGCGGATGGGGCCGTCCTTTGCACGGGGAAATCTGCGGCGGGACATTGGGTCCACGAGTTCCGGAACGCACTCCAGCAGCTTCCCGAACGAGCAGCACCGATCAACCCCGAAGACGCGTTTTTCCGCCTGCGAGCCCTGTAAACCGGCGGCATGACGACTTTGCGTGACGGCAAAGGCTTGATCGGCGTCGCTCCGGGGCCGCAGCGACGCCACCCCGTGCGCCGCATTTCCTGTCCATTGCTCTCACTCGTGGAATTCCGCCGTGTCCGGCACGCGGGTGAAGGCGATCTTGGTGCCGGAGAAACCGCGCGCGGCCGAGGGCACCATTCCCAGCGTGACCGTGTCGCGGCCGAACTTCTTGTTGAGCGCGTCGATGGCGAGCGACAGCCGTTGGCGGGCCTCGGGTTGATCGGCCCGGCCAACCATCGAGGGAGCGGATGGAAAGAGTTCCAGTTGCCGCAAGCTCGCGAGCGGCAACAGCCCGTGGACGGTCACGCTCACCTTCTTGATCCGCA
>CBFGQE010000145.1:0-7456 GCA_965650815.1 uncultured bacterium | reverse complement strand
GCCGGGCGAGTAGTGGTTCGAGCTGCTGTAGTGGAACTTCGCGGTGTCCCAACTGATCCGGCCCACGAACGGCGTGCCGACCGCGATGCCGGAGGGAACGGCGTTCGACGGATTCGCGATGTCTTCGATGCGGCCGCTGAACCAGAAGGTGACGACCTCGCTGCGGGCGCGGAGCGCGGCCGCGGTCGTGAGCAGCAGCAGGAGGAGAAGGCGGATGGTTTTCATGGTGGCTTTTTCCGACTCCGGCGCCCGGTTCGGCCGGACCGAAGGGCTGCGGGAATCGCACCTCCGTTCTAGCCGATTCCTCCGATTCCCCCATCCGCCTTAAGTCGCAGAAGCCCGGTCCCCAGCGGGGAAAACGCCCCGTCTCCATCCGACGATGGTCCGGGGTGCTGCTCCGCACGTCCTCCGGAAACGAAAAACGCGCCGGTCGTTCAGGACCGGCGCGAGGGACAACCCGAGATCGGCGGTGGAGGCGCCGCGCTACTTCTTCTTCATCCAACCGGGCACGACTTCGTTGGCCCAGATGTCGGCGATCTTCTGGCGCTTGCGGACGACGTCGGCCTTCTTGCCGTGGACGAGCACCTCGGTCGGCAGGCTGCGGGTGTTGTAGTTCGAGCCCATGACGGAGCCGTAGGCGCCGGCGCTGAGCAGCGCGAGGGCGTCGCCTTCGCCGACCTTTTGGAGCGGACGATCCTTGGCGAAGTAGTCGCCGGATTCGCAGATCGGCCCGACGACGTCGGAGGAAACGGTCTCGGCCTTCGCGTCGCGCTTGAGCGGGACGATCTCGTGGTAGCTGTCGTAGAAGGCCGGGCGGATGAGGTCGTTCATCGCAGCGTCCACGATGACGAAGTTCTTCTTGCCGGTCCTCTTCACGTATTCGACGCGGGTGACGAGCGCACCGGCGTTGCCCACGAGGAAGCGGCCGGGTTCCAATAGGATCTTCAATCCCAGCGGCTGGAGCAGCGGCACGAGCGTGGCGGCGTAGGTCGCGGGGGTGAGGATCTTCTTTCCTTCCGGCGTGTTCCACCACGCGGGATCGGCGCTGGCCAGCGCGGGGTTGTAGACGATGCCGATGCCGCCGCCGATGCTGAAGAACTCGAAGCCATGGCGGGCGGAAAGTTTCTGAACGAGCGGGACGACCTTCTTCACCGCCGCCTCGAAGGGCTTCACGGAGGTGAGCTGGGAACCGATGTGCATCTGGAGGCCGCGCAGCTTGATGTTCTTCAGCTTCGAGGCACGCTCGTAAACGCCTTCGATCTCCTCGTAGGCGATGCCGAACTTGTTCTCGTAGGTGCCCGTCGTGATCTTGGCGTGCGTGCCGGCGTCCACGTTCGGGTTCACGCGCACGGCGATGGGCGCGACCTTCTTCAGCTTCTTGGCCACGCGGTCGATGCGCTGGAGCTCGGGCTCGGACTCGACGTTGAAGCTGTAGATGCCCTTCTTCAGGGCGAAGGCGATTTCCTCCTCCGTCTTGCCCACCCCGGCGAAGACGCACTTCTTCGGGTCGCCGCCGGCGGCGATGACGCGCTGGAGTTCGCCGGCGCTGACGGTGTCGAAGCCGCCGCCGAGATTGGCGAAGAGGCGGATGACGGCCGCGTTCGAGTTGGCCTTCATCGCGTAGCAGACCAGGTGGTCGAGCGGCGCGAGGGCGGAGTCGAGCTTGGAGAAATGGTCGGTGAGGGTGGCGGCGGAATAGACGTAGAGAGGCGAGCCGTGCTGCTTCACGAGGGACTCGATGGAGACGCCTTCGCAGAACAACTTGTCGCCGACGTAGCGGAAACTATGCATGGCGGGCGAGTAAACGGATCGGACCGGCCCGTTCCAAGCGCCAAGTTGGAGGGCGGAGTCCGCCCCAAAACGGGCCGGAAAGTTTCTCATGCTTCGCGCTGGCAGACTTCCAGCTTGTCGTTTATCGGTGACGCGGTGTCGGGAAAGGAGTTCCGGCGTTCGACATCCACACAACTTGCAGACATCGGCACAGCAGGATCGGGCATGAGAGCGCAGCTGCCATCGGAGGCGGATCTGGACCCCAGGGAACTGGGCGCGCTCTGGCATAATCTGGCGGACGGACTGTTCTTCCAGGACCTGGACGGGACCCGGGCCTTCGTGACCCCGAGGCTGGTCCATCTGCTGAGGATCGAATCGGCCGAGGCGCTGGCGGGCTGGGATTCCTTCCGCGAACGGGTCCACGCCGAGGACCGCCCGGAGCTGGAGCGGCGGCATCGCCGACAGCTGGAGACGGGCGAGGGCTACGTGATGGAGGTCCGGGTGCGGCGGGGCGACGGGCAGACCGGCCACTTCGTCCTGCGCAGCGAGGCGCTGGGCGATGCCGAGGGGAAGGTCCGCTCGGTCCTTGGCTCCCTGCGCGACATCACTCCGCGGCGCATCGCCGAAAGCATCCTGAACGAACGCCAGGCCATCGCGGAGATGATCGCCCTGGACCGTCCGCTGGAGGAGACGCTGGCCTTTTTGGCCGACTCGCTCGAACGCCGGTTGCCCGACTGCGTCTGCTCCATCCTGCTGGTGGACCTGGAGCGGGGCGTGGTCTTGGACGGCGCGGGGCCGAGCCTGCCGGAGGTGTTCCGCCGCTCGATCAACGGCCTGAGCTACGGGCCCAGGGCCGGGGCCTGCGGCACGGCGGTGTTCCGGGGGGAACCGGTCTTCACGCGGGACATCGCGACGGACCCGCTGTGGGAGAACTATCGCAGCCTGGTGCTGCCCTTGGGGCTGCGCTCCTGCTGGTCGTATCCGATCCGTTCGGCCGACGGCGAACCGCTCGGCACCTTCGCGGTGTATGGCAGGGAGCCGCGTTTGCCGGACAACGCGGAGATCGAGCTTGTGGGCCGGGCGGGAGACCTGGCGGGCGTCGCCATCCTCCGTTCCCGCGAACGCCGGGAGCTGCGGCACCAGATCGAGCTCCTGCAGGCGGCGGAGGAGCGTTTCGGCATGGTCGTCCGGGCCTCGCTCACGGGTTTCTGGGACTGGGACATCCGGCGCAACACCCTGTTCCTCTCCGACGAATGGAAGGCGCAGCTCGGCTGCCGTCCCGACGAGCTGCCGAACGACTTCACGGTCTGGGATTCCCGGCTGCACCCGGACGACCGCAAGGCCGCGCTGGCAAAGATGGAGCACGCGCTGCTGCATCCGGCCGAGCCCTACCAGAGCGATTTCCGCCTGCGCCACCAGGATGGCTCCTACCGCTGGATTCTTTCCCAGGGCCGCGTCATCGCCGACGAGAACGGCGAGCCGGTGCGGATGATCGGCACGCATGTGGACGTGACCGACGTGAAGCAGGCCCAGGAGGCGATGTTTCGCCAGAGCCGGCTGCTGGACCTCACGCAGTCGGCCGCGCGCGTGGGCGGCTGGGAATACGACCGGGCGACGGGGACGATGTTCTGGACGCCGGAAGCCTTCCGCCTGCACGAGGTGGCGGCCGACCGGTTCACGCCGTCGATGGAGGCCGTGCAGCAGTTCCACCCGCCGGAGACGCGGGGACTGGTCGAACGGCTGTTCCGCGCGGCGCTCGAGGAGGCCCGCTCTTGGGACGAAGAGTTCGAGATCACCACCGCGCGCGGCCGCCTCGTCTGGCTGCGCAGCACCGGGCATCCCGTCCTGGCCGACGGCGCGGTCGCGAAGGTGTTCGGAACCTGGCAGGACATCACGGATTCCCGGCGGAACCAGACCGCGCTCCGCCAGAGCGAATCGGTGCTCCGTGCCGTGGCCCGCGTGGCCCGGCTGCTCCTCTCGGCCGATACCTGGACCGGCGTCTCGGCCGATGCGCTGGCGATCCTGGGCGAGGGCTCCGACGCCAGCCACGTGCATCTCTACAAGATCGTCGATGGGACCGAGTCCGAATCCTTCCTCCGGCCCGTCTGCGCCTGGCACGCCCCCGGTTGCGAGGCGCCGGTCTCCGCCGAGCCCGCCCCGGAGCGCACGCCCTTCGCCCACGGCCCCTTGGCCCGATGGCATCGGCTGCTCGACCGGGGCACCCCGATCCACGGCCCGATCGTGAGCCTGCCGCAGCGCGAGCAATCCGACCCGATCCTGCGCGACCGCCTCTCCGTGGCCGCGTTCCCCGTCTTCCGCGACCGCACCCTCTGGGGTTTCCTCATGCTCGACGAGGTGCGGACCCAGCGCGTCTGGTCCGCCCCGGAGCTGCACGCCCTCCAGACCGCCGCCGGGCTTTTCAGCGAGGCCGTGTCCCGCGCTCACGAGCTGGCCGAGCGCGCGCGCTTCCAGCAGAAGCTCCAGGAGTCCCAGAAGCTGGAGACCCTCGGCGTGCTGGCCGGGGGCATCGCCCACGACTTCAACAACCTCCTCACCGCCGTCCTCGGCAACGCCACCATCGCCCGCGCCCACCTCTCCGAACCCCAGTCCGTGGAGGGCCACCTGTCCAACATCGAGGGCGCCGCGCGCCGCGCCGCCGAGCTCTGCCAGCAGATGCTGGCCTACGCCGGAAAGGGACGCTTCGAGATCGCCCTTCTCGATCTCAACCCGGTCGTCTCCGACATCGGTCGCCTGATCCGCGCCTCCATCAGCAAGACCATCGAGGTCCTCCCGGAATTCGCCGCCGTCCTTCCGCCCGTCATGGCCGACGCCGTGCAGATCCGCCAGGTCATCCTCAATCTCATCCTCAACGCCGCCGACGCCATCGGCGAACGCGAGGGCACCATCATCCTCCGCACCTCCGTCGTCCCCATGTCCGGCCGGCTCTTCGACGGCGCCGTGTCCGCCCCGGAGCAGCCCGAGGCCAACTACGTCTCCGTGGAGGTGGCCGACAACGGTTGCGGCATGAAGCCCGAGGTGCTCGCGCGCATCTTCGACCCCTTCTACTCCACCAAGTTCACCGGGCGCGGCCTGGGCCTGGCGGCGGTGCTGGGCATCGTGCGCAGCCACCAGGGCGCGCTCTTCGTCAGCAGCCGCGAGGGCGTGGGCACGACCTTCCGCATGTTGCTGCCCGCCGCCACCGCCGGGCAGGCCGTCGCCGCAACCCCGCCTCCAGCCCCCGTCCCCGCCGCCGCGCCCCGCCCCCGGGGCGGACTGGTGCTGGTCATCGACGACGAATCCTCCATCCGCCAGCTCACCGGACAGATGCTTCGCCGGATGGGGTTCGACTCGGTGACGGCGAGCGACGGCCACGCCGGCGTTTCCGCCTTCGAGCAGCAGGCCGGCGAAGTGCGGCTGGTGCTGCTCGACATCGCGATGCCCCGCATGGACGGCCCGACCGCCCTGGCCGAACTGCGCCGCCGCAGCCCCGGCCTGCCGATCATCCTGATGAGCGGCTACAGCGAGGACGATGCCGCCGGGCGCTTCGCCGGCGTGCCCCGGACCCGCTTCATGCAGAAACCCTTCGGCTTCCAGCAACTGAAGGACCACGTCACCGCCCTGCTCGAATCCATCTGCTGAAGACCGGCGGGCTCAGACCTGGCCCCCTCAATGCCCGTGCTCCCTGCCGCCGGAGGACGAATCGCCGGCGGCCCTAAAGTCCTCCGCCACACCGTCGATCACCGGGTGCTCCGGCAACACCGCGCGGGGCTTTCCACGGCCCGCATTGACGCGCCGCCGTTTCCGACAACCTTTGGGGCTTGCGTCGGCGAAGGCCCATTGGTGCTATCCCGGCGCACTTTTCGATGATGCAGACCCATCCCAAGCACTACTGCGGCGTATTCGGCATTTTCGGCAACCCGAGCGCGGCGGAACTCACCTACTACGGCCTCTACGCGCTCCAGCACCGGGGCCAGGAGAGCGCCGGCATCGTGACCTGCGACGGCAAGCAGTTCCGCATGCACAAGGGCATGGGCCTCGTTCCCCAGATCTTCAACGGCGGGGAGCTCCACGACCTCGTCGGCCACATGGCGGTGGGCCACACCCGGTATTCCACCACCGGCTCCTCCCACATCCGCAACGCCCAGCCGCTCACCGTCGACTGCGGCCGCGGCCAGATCGCCATCGCCCACAACGGCAACCTGACCAACGCCTCCCAGCTCCGGGAAGAACTGGAGGCCAAGGGCTCCATCTTCCAGACCACGGTCGATTCCGAGATCATCCTCCATCTGCTCGCGCAGCCTTCGCTCAACGGCGCGGAGAACAACCTCGTCCACAGCATCCGCCGCATCGAGGGCGCGTATTCCCTCGTCATCATGACGGAGAACGAGCTGATCGGCGTGCGCGATCCCCATGGGTTCCGCCCGTTGTCCCTCGGCAAGGTGGGCGACGCCTGGGTGCTCTCCAGCGAGACCTGCGCCTTCGACCTGATCCACGCCAAGTTCATCCGCGACATCGAGCCCGGCGAGATCGTCATCATCAACAAGGACGGCGTCCGCAGCATCAACGCCTTCCCCGAGCACAAGGAACGGGCCTTCTGCATCTTCGAATACGTCTACTTCGCGCGGCCCGATTCCAACATCGCCGGCAAGAACGTCTATAAGACCCGCGTGGAGATGGGCCGCCAACTGGCCCGCGAGTTCCCCATCCAGGCCGACGTCGTCGTGCCCGTGCCCGACAGCGGCAACTGCGCCGCTCTCGGCTACTCCATGGAGAGCGGCATTCCCTACGAGATGGCCTTCGTCCGGAACCACTACGTCGGGCGCTCCTTCCTCCAGCCTTCCCAGCTCATCCGCGACTTCAACGTCCGCGTGAAGCTGAACCTCATCGCCGAACTGGTGCGCGGCAAACGCGTCGTCATCGTGGACGACTCCATCGTGCGCGGCACCACCTGCCGCACCCGCGTGAACAGCCTCAAGGAAGCCGGTGCCACCGAGGTCCACGTCCTCGTCAGCTGCCCGCCGCACATGAACCCGTGCGTCTATGGCATCGACTTCCCGGACCGCTCGAAGCTCATGGCGGCGACCCACACCATCGAGGAGATCCGCAAGTATCTGAACGCCGATTCCCTCGGCTACCTCTCCCAGGACGGCCTCGTGGCCGCCACCGGGCTTCCCCGGAACAACTTCTGCATGGCCTGCTACGACGGCAAATACCCCGTGGCCTACGACCAGACGCTCGACAAGCACATCATCGAGCGCCGTCGCGCCAAACACGAAAGCCTCGGCCAGGCCCTCCTCGCCGACCACGGGCAGATCAAGCTGCTCTGAGCCGTCTCGGCCGCTCAGGACGATGATCAAGATCTGCGGCATCACTTCGGCGGAAGACGCCCGCGTGGCTTCCGCCGCCGGGGCGAGCGCCATCGGGTTGATGTTCTACGAGAAGAGCGCCCGCGCCGTGACCGTGGAACAAGCCGCCGAGATCGTCGCCGGGCTCGATCCCTTCACCGCCCGCGTCGGCGTTTTCGTGAACCCGCCGGAAGAACTCGTCTGGCGCGCGATCCATGCGGCCGGATTGACCATCCTCCAGTTCCACGGCGAAGAGCCGCCTGAGTTCTGCCAACGCTTCGGGCTGATGACGATGAAGGCCTTCCGCGTGAAGGACGCCTCGTCCCTCGACGCCCTGCCGC
>CBFGQE010000144.1:0-7464 GCA_965650815.1 uncultured bacterium | reverse complement strand
TGGCAGGCAAATCGGCCGGTGGGACGGATTACTTGAGTTCGATCTTTTTGACGCCTGAGAGGGAGGTGTCGGCCGGGACGAGAGCGATGGCGCCCTTGGTGGAGGCGACGAGTTCGACGGCCTTGGCGGCGTCGTCGGCCTTCTTGGGGGGGGTTCCGCGGCCGGAGAAGGCCAGGCGCTGCCAGAAGGTCTTGAACTGGGAGGCGTCCATGCCGGAGGCCTCCTTGAGGGCGGCGTCGGTCTTGCCGTCGACGACGACGATGGCGATGGCCTGTCCGCCGTCCCAATACATGGTCTTGCCGTTGTAGATGTCCTTGAGTGCGGCGGCGTCGAGGGAGGCGGTGGCGACGCCCTCGTTGGCGATGACGACGGCGTCGAGGGCCGAGGCGGAGAAGGAGCCGAGCGGGAGCAGGGCGCCGAGGAGGAGGGAGGAGAGCTTGGTTTTCATGGCGGGTGCCTTTCGGTGCGGTGGCCGCTTAGAAGCTGAACGTCGTCTTCGCCGCAAACAGGAACCAGCCGTCACGGCTTTGGGGATTGTTCACGTTGCCCACGGCGTCCTGGAGCTGGGAGGTTCCGCGGATGTAGTGGCCTTCGAGCTTGAAGATCCACCAGTCGGTCGGATCGAAGCGGAAGGAGAGCGCAAGATCCTTTTGGAAGGAGTCTGAATTGGCGTCGCGGTCGTCCACGTTGGCATAGTGCTCGCCATAATAGCTGCCGACCTCGAACCAGCTGTTCACGCGGTAGGAAGCGCCGATATACCAAGCGTCGCCCTCGTTGCTGGTCTGGCTGACCAAGCCGACACCGGCCATCGTGGTGTCAGTATCGGACTTAACGCGTTGGTATTCGGTTTGGAAGGTCCAGGCGTTCCATTGGTATTCCGCCGAGAAGCGTCCGAAGAGGACGTCGATTTTGTTCTCAAAACCGGCACCGAAGCGGGTGAACTGGCCGCCGAGATCCAGAATGGTTCCACCCATGAAGCCAAAACGCAGCCCGTTGACCGGAGGCGTCCACCAGAGCTGGGCTCCCGCCATGACGCCATTTTCGACGCCAACGTAGGTGGCCGGAGGAACCATGGAGGTGAAGGTGTTGCGGAACTGTTCGGCGATGCCGCCATCATCGGAAAGCGTCATCAATCCCCCAAAGCCTTCGTAGGCGAGACTGCCGGCTTTGCCCAACGGGATGTTGCCGTAAAGAGTCCCGCCGTCGATGGAGGCGGAGAAGTCGCGGTAACGGGCGTCGTAGATTCCTTGAGGCAATAGGACGTAGGTGCGGGCGAGATCGACGTCCTGGATGTGGTTGTAGATGCCGCCGGGACGACGCACGCGGCCGACGCGCACACCGACATGGTCGTTGAAAGTATAGTCGAGGGACGCGTAGTCGAGGAAGGGGACGAACTCGCCGACATTGCCGATGTCGAAGGCGAAGCCCTGGACCGCGATGCGGGTGCGGGCGAAAGGCGAGTAGGTGGCGTTCAGGCCGACTTCGTTGAACTCGAAGGAACCGTCCTCGGATTCGCCGAGGTAGTTGTAGTCCGACGACTGGATGAAGCCCTGGCTCGCGAAGCCGTGGAACTGGATCACGTGGTTCTCGGAGAGCTTGAGATCCCAGGCTTGGGCGTTCAGCCCGGAGAGAAGAGCCAGTCCTGCGAGCGCGGTCGTATGTGTGCGGTTCATGGGTGCGTTGTGCTTTTTTATTTTTCGCGCCGGTCCGGGGCCGCCCGTGAAGTGGCGGCGGGAGAGGACCCGCGCGGTTGCCCCAAGCATCGGCGGTTGCCAGTCGGGGCTTTAGCGATCCGTTGCTCCGTTGAAGACGATGAGTCACGCGGATGGATCGGGCGGATGCCGGGAGGGGAGGCGGTCCAGCAGGGGAAATCAGTGGTGGATATTTCGGGGGGAACCGGGGCGATCGGGGCGGAAAAATTTTGAACGCGCGTTCCAACCCGTTGTCGGTAAGGTCGCGCCCCTTGACAGGGGTTGTAGAAAAACGGCTCCAAACCTGCACACATGATCCGAGTCCAGAACCTGACCAAGGCGTTTGGTCCGAAGAGGGCCGTGAACAGCCTTTCGTTCACGGTGGAAAAGGGCGAGGTGCTCGGCTTTCTCGGCCCCAACGGGGCGGGGAAATCCACCACCATGCGCATGATCACCGGCTTCATCCCGCCCACCAGCGGCACGGTGAGCATCGGCGGCCACGACATCCAGGAGGCACCCTTGGCGGCCAAGCGGCTCTTCGGCTACCTGCCCGAGAGCGCCCCGTCCTACACCGACATGACGGTCCACGGTTTCCTCCAGTTCATCGCCGAACTGCGCGGGCTGTCGGGCGACGACCGGAAGAAGGCGGTGAATCGGGCCATTGAAAAGTGCTTCCTGGAGGGCGTCGTCCACCAGTCCGTGGACACGCTGTCCAAGGGCTACAAGCACCGCCTCTGCTTCGCCCAGTCCATCCTGCACGATCCCGAGGTGCTGATCATGGACGAGCCGACCGACGGCCTGGACCCGAACCAGAAGCACGAGGTCCGTTCGCTCATCAAGGAGATGGGCCGGACCAAGGCGATCATCTTCTCCACCCACATCCTCGAAGAGGTCGAGGCCGCCTGCACGCGCGCGATCATCATCGACCGGGGCACGGTGGTGGCCAACGGCACCCCGGCCGAGCTCAAGGCCCGTTCGGAGAACGCGGGCACGGTGATCGTCCGCCTGGCGGGCGACGCGCTGGGCAACCTCACCGGCAGGCTCGGTTCGCTCCCGCTGGTCAGGCAGGTGGTGCCGCTGGAAAGCGCCACCGCCGGCAAGGCGTCGTTTCGGCTGCTGCCGACCAAGGCAGCGGCGAACGGCGATTTGGCCGCCTCCGTCTCCGCGCTGGCCAAGGCCGAAAACTGGAAGCTCGAAGAGCTGCACACCGATGAAGGCCGGCTCGACGAGGTCTTCCGCACCCTCACCCTTTCCGACACCTCGAAATGAACTCCTGGTCCCCGATCAAGACGATCGCCAAGCGGGAGCTTGGCGCCTACTTCTCGTCGCCCGTGGCCTACGTGGTCCTCGTGGTCTTCCTGCTGTTCTCCGCCGGGCTGCCCTTCCTCTATGCGTTCCTGCTGGAGCGCGGGCAGGCCTCGCTGGAGGTGTTCTTCCAGTTCCAGCCTTGGCTGATGCTGTTCCTCGTCCCGGCCATCGGCATGAGGCTCTGGTCGGAGGAGCACCGGCTCGGCACGCTGGAGCTGGTGATGACCCTGCCGGTGACGGCCTGGCAGGCCATCGTGGCCAAGTTCGCCGCTTCCTGGCTCTTCATCCTCATCGCGCTCGTCCTGACCTTTCCGGCGTGGATCACGGTCAACTACCTGGGCAACCCGGACAACGGGGTCATCTTCTGCGGCTACGTGGGCAACTGGCTGATGGCCGGCTCCTACCTGGCCATCACCTGCATGACCTCGGCCATGACGCGGAACCAGGTCATCAGCTTCGTCACCGCGCTGAGCCTCTGCTTCGTCTCGGTGCTCAGCGGATACGAGCCGGCCACGCGCTTCGTGGCGGACCACGTGGGGGCCTGGCTGGCGAACCTGGTCAGCTCCTTCAGCGTGATGACGCACTTCCAGAACGCGCAGCGCGGAGTGATCGACAGCCGCGACCTGCTGTTCTTCCTCTCCGTCATCGGATTCTCGCTCTTCACCACCGGCGTCGTGCTGCGCAGCCAGCGCGCGGGCTAACCCCTTTCCAGCGATGAAAAACAAACGTCTCGAAACCGTTCTCTATTCGGCCGGTGGCGTCGTGGCGCTGCTCGTCCTGCTGGTCGCGGTGAACTTCATCGGCACCCGGGCCAAGTTCCGCCTCGATTTCACCGCCGACAAGGCGTTCACCCTGTCCGACGGCACCCGTGCCATCCTCCAGAAGCTCGACACCCCGGTGCAGGTCCGCCTCTACGTCTCGCAGAAGGAGAAGGCCATGCCGGTCGTGCTGAAGGACTACGCCAACCGCGTGCAGGACCTGCTCGACGAATACCGCCAGGCCTCCGGCGGCAAGATCCAGATCACCAAGCTCGATCCCGAGCCGGACTCCGACGCGGAGGACTCCGCCCGGCTCGACGGCCTGGACCCGCAGCTCCTGCCCACCGGCGACGCGATCTACTTCGGGCTGGTGGTGAATCTCCTCGACCAGAAGCAGATCATCCCGCTGGCGCTGGAGCGCGAGCGGCTGCTCGAATACGATCTGAGCCGCGCCCTCAGCCTGGTGATGAACCCGACCAAGCCGGTCATCGGCGTGATGAGCGCGCTGCCGATCTTCGGCGGGGCGGACCCGATGATGGCCATGCGCGGCGTTCCCCAACAGGAGCCAGCCATCTTTCTCAGCGAGCTGAAGCAGAGCTTCACCGTGAAGCAGGTGGACTTGAAGGCCGACGCCATTCCCGACGACGTGAACCTCTTGCTCGTGGTTCATCCCAAGGAAATCTCCGAGGCCACGGAATACGCCATCGACCAGTTCATCCTGCGCGGCGGCAAGCTCATCGCCTTCATCGACCCGTCGCCCGTCTTCGACCGTTCCCAGGCGCAGCAGAACCCGATGTTCGGCAACATGCCCGGAGGCAAGTCGTCGCTCGACCGCTTGATGACTTCGTGGGGCTTGGCGATGGATGGCGGCAAGGTCGTGGCCGACATGACCTACAAGACGCAGAACCAGGGCGGCGACCAGCCGGTGGTCCTGCGGCTCACGTCCGAGGCCATGAACCAAGACGACATCGTCACCTCGCAGATCGACGACCTGGTGATGCTCCTTTCCGGCGCGATCACGGGCAAGGCGGTGGACGGTCTCACCCAGACGGTTCTGATCAAGAGCTCCGGCACCTCGCAGCTCGTGGACGGCTTCATGGCCGCGATGGGCGGCGGCGAAAACGTGCTCAAGGACTTCAAGCCCTCGGGCGTTGACTACGCGCTGGCCGTGCAGTTGAGCGGCAAGTTCAAGACCGCCTTCCCCAACGGCAAGCCCGGCTCCACCGGCGACACCAACGCTCCGGCCGGCGATTCGCTCAAGGAAGGCAAGGCCGAGACCCAGGTCGTGCTCGTGGCCGACACGGACCTGCTGAACGACCAGATCGTGGCCACGGTGCAGAACTTCTTCGGCCAGCGCTTCATCCAGCCGCGCTTCGGCAATCTCACCTTCGTGCAGAGCCTCGTGGAGAAGCTCTCCGGCGACAGCAACCTCATCGCCGTCCGCAGCCGCGCGACGATCAACCGGCCCTTCACCGTCGTGCAGAAGATGGAGGCCGCCGCGCAGGAGAAATACCGCGGCAAGATCGCCGCGCTCCAGCAGAGCCAGCAGGAGATCGAGGCCAAGCTGAACGAGCTTCTCCAGCAGAAGATCGGGCAGGGCCAACAACAGATCATCCTGCCGCCCGAGCAGCAGAAGGAGATCGAGAACTTCCGCAAGCAGCAGGGCGAAACGGGCAAGCAATTGAAGGAGATCCGCAAGGAGTTCCGCCAGGACATCGAGTCGCTGCAGAACCGGCTCAAGGCGATGAACCTGCTCGCCATGCCCGTGGCCGTGACCGCCTTCGGCATCGCCGTGGCCCTGTCCAAACGCAAACGCACCGCCGCGAAATAATGAAACGCCAACACTTCGTCCTCCTGGTCGTTCTCCTCGCCGTGCTCGGCGGAGGAGCCCTGGTCCTCTTCCGCAACAGCGAGAAATCCTGGCAGCAGTCCGGTGCCGGAGCCGGCGGCAAGGTGCTTGGGGACTTCGACGTCAATGCCGTCGGCCAACTCGTCGTGACCCACTCCACGAACACAGTCACGCTGGCGCGGACCGATGCCGGCTGGGTGGTGAAGGAGCGCGGCGACTATCCGGCGAACTTCGACGAGATCCGCGACGCCATCCGCAAGCTCGCCGAGCTGAAGGTCGTGCAGACCACGCAGGTCGGCGCTTCGCAGCGTCCGCGCCTGGAACTGGTCGAGCCTTCCGCCGCGACCAATTCCGGGACGAAGGTCGAGCTCCGCGACGCTGCGGGCAAGGAGCTGAAGACGCTCTTGCTCGGCAAGATGGTGCTGAAGCAGGGCGGACAGCCTTCGCCCTTCGGCGGCGAGGACGGCTATCCCGTGGGCCGCTATGTGCTCACCCTCCCGGCGGGCGACAATGTCGCGGTCGTTTCCGACACGCTCAATTCCCTGGCTCCGGAACCCAGCCGCTGGCTGAACAAGGACTTCGTGAAGATCGAGAAGATCCGCTCCATCGAGCTGGTCGCGCCCGAGGCGACGAACTCGTGGACGTTGCACCGCGAGACCGAGACCAACTCCTGGACGTTGGCCAACGCCACGGCGGAGGAGAAGCCGGACAACAACAAGATCGCCGGCGTGACCGGTGCCTTTGGCGGCGCGAACTTCAACGACGTGCTCGTCGGCAAGTCCCCGGCGGAATCCGGCCTGGACCAGCCCACCACCGTGAAGTTCGCCACCTTCGACGGCTTCGTCTACGAGCTGAAGTTCGGGAAACCGTTGGCGGACGACTACCCGTTGACCGTGGCCGTGAGCGGCGGGTTTGTGTCGAGCCGCACGTCCGGAGCCGACGAAAAGCCCGAGGACAAGGAGAGGCTCGACAAGGAATTCGCCGAGCAACTGGCCAAGCTCAACGAGAAGCTGAAGAAGGAACAGGCCTTCGCGGGTCGGACCTTCCTCGTTTCCAAGTGGACCGTGGAAGCGTTGCTGAAGAACCGCTCCGAACTGCTGGAGTCCAAGGCGGAAGCTTCCACTCCGCCCGCCGAATAGCCATCGCCACGCAATCCTTGTCCTGGCTTCGATGGATTGGGCGTAGGGGCCGAGCTGTCAGGAGGGGGGGAGAAGGGGTGGTCGGAACGACAGGATTTGAACCTGCGACGTCTTGCTCCCAAAGCAAGTGCTCTACCAGGCTGAGCTACGTTCCGAAGCCGGGCCGCAGAACTTGCCTTGTCTCCGGTGCGGGGTGCAACTCCGATTTGGCAACAAGTCCATGAACTTGCCGGTTCATCGGAGCAGGTGGGCATGGGAGGTCAGCCATTTCTCCGCCGTCCGATAATCGGGACAAACACCTTCGACCTCGCGCCAGAAGCGGGCGGAGTGGTTCATCTGCCGGAGGTGCATGAGCTCGTGCAGGATGAGGTAGTCGCGCACGGAGGCGGGGGCTTGGAGGATGCGCCAGTTCAGGGAAATGGTGGCGCGGCGCGAGCAGGAGCCCCAACGGCTGCGCTGGTTCCGCACCGTCACCCGTTTCACATGCAGGGAATGCTGCACCGCCAGTTCGAGGACGCGCGGGGGCAGTTCTCTAGCGGCGAGTTTCCAGAGATGGCGTTCGATCCACGGGCGGAGGTCTTCGGACGCAGCGGGCACTGGGACAATTTGATCGGCGAATCGCACCGCGCTTTTCTCGGCATCAACCGTGAGGGTTGTTGGAACGCCGCGAAAGAGGATGGAGGTGCCTTCGATCCAAGCGGTCGGTTTGGCTGGTCGGT
>CBFGQE010000143.1:0-7482 GCA_965650815.1 uncultured bacterium | reverse complement strand
GCCGCGCCGTCCGCATCCTGGAGGAGGTCGATGCCGCCAAGCGTGAAGCCCGCGAGGCCAACGGCCTGTTGCGCGGCAAGCTGGCCGTCGGTGTCCTGCCCACCATCGCGCCGTATCTGTTGACCGAGGTGCTGATGGCCTTCTCGGGAAACTTCCCCGGCATTGAGACCGAGGTCCATGAGGACACCACCGCGCAGTTGCTCAAACAGGTGCTGGCCTACGAGCTGGACCTCGCGCTCGTCAGCCGGCCCATCGACGAAACGCGCTTCGAGGTCCGCGAATTGTTTCGCGAAGAGCTGAAGTTGGCGTTGCCGCCAGGGCATCCGCTCGCGCGCAAACGTTCCGTGAGCGCGGAGGATCTGCGGGAAGAACAGTTGATCGTGATGAAGCCCGGCCATTGCCTGGGCGACCAGGTGCTGGGCTTCTGCGACCGGCTTCAGCTCAACCCGAGGATCAGCTTCCGAGGCGCGCAGCTCGAGACGATCCAGGCCCTGGTGCGCGCGGGCGCGGGGATCTCGCTGGTCCCGGCGATGGCGGCGAACGGCGACCGCGAGGACCGGCCAACGTATCGTTCCCTGACCGCGCCGAAGCCCGAACGCTCCGTCGTGGCCGTCTGGCCGAAACAACGCCCGCCCGGCCGCGCGGCGAACGAGTTCCTTGAGATCGTGAAGGAACGGTTTGCAAAGTCGAAGTGAGCGGAGTTCGGCGAAAGCAGGGCGCGGCCGGCAACGGGCACCCCGGTTGTGCGCAGCCTTCCTTTGACCTTTGGCTTTCTCCCGGCACTCTCCGGCGCATGACTGAAACCGCTTCCGGCCATCCCGCGTCGCTCGGACCCGTCACGGCCGGCGTTCCCAAGAAGTTCAAGGCTCCCAAGGCGTCGAAGCTCGACGCGGCGACCAAGCCCGGCGTGGCGGAAACGGCCGCGCCGTCGGACCCGGAGTTCAGCTTCAGCCTCAAGCCGCACGAGATCGCGCGGCACTTGGACCGCTTCGTCATCGGGCAGAAGGAGGCGAAGAAGGTTTTGGGCGTCGCGCTCTGCGACCATTTCCAGCACGTCCGCATGACGAGGGAAGGGAATGGCGCGCCGTTCTACCAGAAGCAGAACGTGCTGCTCATCGGCCCCACCGGCGTGGGCAAGACGCACTTGATCCGCTCGGCGGCGGAGCTGATCGGCGTGCCGTTCGTGAAGGCGGACGCGACGAAGTTCAGCGAGACCGGCTACGTGGGCGGCGACGTGGACGACCTGGTGCGCGACCTCTATCGCCGCTCCGGCAACAACGTGAAGCGGGCCGAGACCGGCATCATCTACCTGGACGAGGTGGACAAGCTGGCGACCAACACGCCGGGAGCCGGGCGCGACGTGTCCGGGCGCGGCGTGCAGACGAACCTGCTGAAGCTGATGGAGGACGGCGACGTGCCGCTCGTCTCTCCGAACGACATGACGGGCCAGCTCCAAGCGGCGATGACGGCGATGCGGGGCGGGGGACAGGCCGCGCCGGAGGTCATCAGCACACGGCACATTCTCTTCATCGTCAGCGGCGCGTTCTCGGGCATCGACCAACTCATCCGTCATCGGCTGGGCGCGGCGGGGGAGAAGAAGGCGGCGAAGCTCTCGCTGGACGATCTCTACCAGCAGGTGACGACGCCGGACCTCGTGGGCTACGGACTGGAGCCGGAGTTCATCGGGCGTTTGCCGGTGCGCGTGGCCTGCCACGGCCTGGACAAGGACGATCTCTTCGATGTGCTGCGGAAGAGCGAGAGCAGCCTGATCCATCAATACGAGCGCGCCTTCGCGGCCTATGGCATCGCGTGCGACTTCCAGGACGACGGGCTGCGGGCCCTGGCCGATCTGGCCAGCGGCGAGAACACGGGCGCGCGCGGGTTGATGACGGTTTGCGAACGCGTCTTCCGCGATCTGAAGTTCCGCCTGCCGCACAGCCGCGTGAAGAAGTTCACCGTGACGGCGAAGCTGGTGGAGAACCCGCAGGCGGAGCTGAAGCGCTTGTTGAAGGCGTGAAACGGAGCGCGGACGAGACCGTCCGCGCTCCGTTGTTGGGCCGCTTGTAGCCTATGAAAGACATCGTCCGCTGGATTCACCCGAACGGGTGATGGCTTGGCGGGCCTGTATTCACAGGGTTTTTCCCGCATTCGTCACATTGGAGTGAACTTCGGGTTTGCCAGCGGGCGCGGCAGGACGCTAGTTGGTGGCCGTTACCACTGAAATCGACCGGAGGGCTCAACCCTGTCGCCCGGTAGATTCTCAACGATCGGCGTCGGGAATTTCTGCAAGGAGCGGGACGGGGCATTCCGGGAGAGGTGACGGAAACACGACCTGGAAAAGACGTATCATGACACCCCATAGAACCCTGCTCGCCCTCGCGTGCGCCTCCCTCTTGGGCGGCGCGGCCCGGGCGCAGACCGAAGCGGTGCTGACCGACATCGGCAGCGCCAACCCCGTGCCCAATGCCGACGACATCGCGCAGCTGGAGATCACCGGCTACTCGAACCGGCCGGACGGGCTGAACTACTACATCGACAACGGCAATCCGCCGGGACAGACCTTCACCACGGGAGGCAACGTCCAGGGCTACACGCTCGATTCGCTCGCGATCCGCACGGCGGGCGGCGGCGGCGGCAATGTCACGCAGCCGCAGGCGTATCGACTCCGGCTCTATTCGCTGAACGGCGCGACGGCCACGCTCGTGGGCGACTTCATCTCCCCGGCGGACTTCGCCTTCACCGAGCTGAACTGGCTGCAATGGACCGGCCTCCCGCTCGTCCTCGCCGCGAACACGACCTACGCCTACACCTTCGCGCGGGTCACGACCGGTTGGGAAAGCCTCTACAACGCGGGCGGCAATCTCTACGCGGGCGGCGAACTGGCGCTCATTCCTCCGGCGGGCGGCGCGGTGACGTTCGGCGCGAGCCATGCGTTCGACGCCACGTTCCATGTCGGTCTCACGGCCAACACGGCGGATGTCGCCCCGCAGATCACGGCGCAGCCCGTGTCGTTGAGCCGCTATGCCGGGCGTTCCGCCGCCTTCAGCGCGACGGCTTCGGGCGCTCCATTGAACTACCAGTGGAAGGCGGGCGCGGTCGGTTCCGGCACCTACACGAACCTCGTGGACGGTGCGGTCTTCACCGGCACCAAGACGCCTTCGCTGGCCCTCGCGACCCTCGTGGCCGGCAACACGGCCGACTACGTGCTCGAAGTGTCCAACGGCGCGGGCACCGTGCTGAGCGAACCGGCCACGTTGACGGTGCTGACCCGTCCGGCCGCACCGGTCGCCGGTCCCAGCTTCGGCCACAAGGTGCTGACCAACGGCGTCCACGCCTACTGGCGCCTGGACGAGGCTTCGTCCGTGACCGAGGCGTATGACTACGCGGGTCCGCGCGACGGCAGCTACGGGGTGTCCGCATCGCACGGCCAGGACGCCGGCATCGTCGGACCGCAGCCGCCGGACTTCCTCGGTTTCCCGGCCGACAACGGCGCGCTTTCCACCGTGCGCAATCTCGACGGAGCCTATGTCACCGTCCCGGCGCTGAACCTGAACACGAACACCGTCACGTTCCTCGCCTGGATCAATCCGTCGGTTTCGCAGGCCACCTACACCGGTCTCATCATGACCCGTGCGAACGGCACGCTGGGCGGCCTGGGCTACGGCGGCGGCGACAACGAGCTGGGCTACACCTGGAACAGCAACACCACCTGGAGCTGGGCTTCGGGCCTGAAGATCCCCGTGGGCGAATGGTCCCTCGTGGCCGTCGCCATCTCCCCGAGCAACGCCGTGGCCTACGTGGCCAATCCTTCCGGCGGCCTGCGCTCCGCGACCAACTCCATCGCCCACACGAACGAGATCTGGGCGGGCACGGCGCGCCTCGGCGGCGATCCGGACAACATCAACCGCACCTTCGACGGTTCCTTCGACGAGGCGGCGGTCTTCACCAAGACGCTCTCCCATGCGGAGATCCTCGACCTCTACGCGGCCGGACGTTCCGCCGGGGCGCTGCCGCCGGTGATCGGTTCGCAGCCCGCGCCGCAGCGGCTCTACCAGGGACGCGACCTGCGTCTCTCCGTCGCCGCCACGGGCTCGGGCACGCTGAGCTACCAGTGGACCAAGGGAGGTTCGCCGTTGGCGAACAGCGCCCGCATCTCGGGCGCGCAGACGGCTTCGCTCGTCATCAGCAACGTCGTGGTTGGCGACGCGGGCGACTACGCCGTGACCGTCTCCAATCCCGCCGGCAGCACGCCTTCCGCCGCCGCGACGGTGGAGATCATCCAGCCCACGGGCGAAGCCTACGAGGCGGCCATGATCGCGGCCCAGCCCTACGCCTACTATCGCCTCAACGAGTCGGCCGGTCCGGTGCTCTTCGACCAATACGGCGGCCGCACGGGCGCGTATGGCGACGCGGCCCAGGTCGGCGTCGATGGCCCCGTGGTGGCCGGTCTGGCGGCGGGCAACAAGGCCATGTTGACCACGGTGTCCACGCCCGGTTCTTGGGCGACGGTTCCCTCGCTGAACCTCAACACCAACGCCGTGACCTTCACCGCGTGGATCAATTCGGCCAACGTGCAGAGCCCCGCCGCCGGTCTCATCTACCAGCGCGCCGTCGGCACGGTCTCCGGATTGACCTTCAACAACACGGGCACGGGGCTCGGCTACAACTGGGCCGACAACGCCGCGACCTACAACTGGAACTCCGGTCTGGATGTGCCCGTGGGCGAATGGGCCTTCGTGGCCCTGGTCGTGGAAGCCTCCCGCGCGACCCTCTACCTCGGCACCAACCAGGTGCTGGTCAACGCGGTCAATCCCGTGACGAACGCCGTCCAGGCCTTCGCCGGGACCACCTACATCGGCAACGATGTCTTCGACGCGAACGGGCTGCGGATCTTCTCCGGCTCCATCGACGAGGTCGGCATCTTCAACCGCGCCCTCAACGGCACGGAGATCGCCGCGCTCTTCGCCTCCGGCACCGGCCAGGCCGTGGCTCCCGCGGTGACGCTCACCGAAGCCCCGCGCACCGTCTTCACCGGCACCGCGCTCGCCCCGATCACCGGCTACGCCGCAGGTTCGCCCACGCTCGCCTACCAGTGGCTCAAGGACGGCGTCGCCCTCACGGACGGTGCGACCTACGGCGGCACGACGACCCCGACGCTCGTCTTCAACGCCGCCGCCACGCCCGCGATGTCCGGCGACTACGCCCTGCGCGTGACCAACGCGCGCGGCCCCGCCACTAGCGCCGCCGTGGCCATCCGGATCACCGATCCGAGCGGCTACGACCAGTCGATCCTCGCGCTCCAACCGCATTCCTACTGGAACCTGAACGAGACCACCGGCACCCGCGCGACCGACCTCGTCGGTGGCCGCCACGGCACCTACAACGCCGCCGCCGTCATCGGCCAACCCGGCGTGCCCAACCCGCCGTTCATCGGCATCGAGGCCAACAGCACCTCGCTGGAGACTGCCAACGCCGTCGTGGACGCGCACGCCACGCTGCCCTTCGGCAGCATCTCGACCAACACGGCGACCTTCGCCCTGTGGGTCAACCGCACCGCCGAAGCTCCGGCCTACTCCGGTCTCCTCATGACCCGGGGCGGCGGCGTGGAGGGTGGTCTCGGCTTCGGCGGCACGGCCAACACGCTGGGCTACACCTGGAACAACAACACCACGTGGAACTGGAACTCCGGCCTCGTCCTCCCGCAGGACATCTGGTCGCTGGTCGTGCTGGTCGTCACCCCGACCAACGCCGCCATCCACCTGCTCAACGAAAACGGACACGTGTCCGCCACCAACACCGTCGCCCACACCAGCGACGTCTTCGGCAACAACTGGCGGCTCGGCGGCGACGCCGCCGGCGACGCCCGCACGTTCACCGGTCGTTTCGACAACGTGGCGGTCTTCCGCCAGTCGCTCACGGTCTCCCAGATCGAGCAGCTCTACGCCGCCGCCCGCAACGGCGCCGCGCCGCAGATCGAGGTCAACATTGCGCCCGTGACCGGCGGCAAGCTCCGCCTGACCTGGCCGCAAGGCTCGCTCCAGGAAGCCACCGGCGTGACGGGCCCCTGGAACCCGGTCAACGGCGCCGTCTCTCCCCACGAGGTGACCCCGACCGGTGACGCGCGCTTCTACCGCGTGCTGATCCAATAACCCGCAACGGGAAGCGGCTTCCCGCAAACACAACGGCCCGGGCTCCACAGCCCGGGCCGTTTTTGTTTTGGCGGAAACGAGCGAAGGAGCGTTCGACCGCAGGATCAATCCCCGTCGGTGAGGGTCCAATGGCCCTTGGGGGCCGACTCCGTGCCGGTGCCGACAGTGGCTTTGGCGGGAATCACCTCGGAGTGGCCGTCGTGCATCAGATAGTTGAAGCGGCCGCTGTGCAGGGCCTGGACGGCCTTTCCGTAGTTGTCGAGCTGGTCGGACGGGCTGGCCACATAGGCGGGCCAGATGTTGCCGGTGATGTTGTTGTTCTTCGGGTTCTCCGCGAGCAACAGGGTGGAGGAGGGGGCTTTCACCACGGTGGACTTCACTCCGGGCGCCTCATAGTCGGCCTTGGAGCCGTCGCGCTTCCAATACATCACGCCGACGTTCATCTGCGGATTCCCCAGCGTGCCCTTGCTCCAGGAAGAGCCGTCGAGCTCCGGGCCGGAGATCATCGAGTAGCTGCGGCGCTGGCCGAACTGCGCCCAGGTAATGGTGATCTCGTTCTTGTCGCTCGGGCAACGGAGCAGCTTGGGCGTGTAGATGCTGTCCATGATCGCCACGTCGAGCTGGTCGCCGGGAGCCGTTCCTCCCAGCGCCTTGTTGATCAGGTCGTCCCAGGAGAGCTGATACTGGTAGTCGCCGGTGTAGTAGCCCGCGTAGGGATACATGTCGTTCCGGTCCAGCGTCGCCAGGGTCATGGCGATGCCGATCTGCTTGGTGTTGGCCAGGCACTGCGTCCGCAACGCCTTGGCCTTCGCGCGGCCCAGGGCCGGCAGCAGCATCCCGGCGAGGATCGCGATGATGGCGATGACGACGAGCAGCTCGATCAGGGTGAAGCCGGAGCGGCGAGCCGGGGCGGTGGGGGAAGGCGCGGGGTTCATTGGGCTTGGAGCACGACTTCGAGCCGCTTCGGGGTGATGACGAACCGCTGGCCGGGCGGGGCTTCGGGCAACTGCTTCACGTAGCCCGCCTTGGCCACCTCTTCGAGGGATTCGGGCACCTTCTGCTTTTCGGCGGCGTAGCGGCGGACGGCGTGGGTTAGCTCGGTCAAGGCGGCGGAAAGTTCCGGGCTGGTGGCGATCTCCGCCGTCGTCGGTCCGTTGGCTGGGCCGCAAGCCGCGAGCAGCAGCACCGCGAGAGCGGCGAATAGGTTCCGGGGAAACACGTCATAACCTGACCGCTGTCCGAAAAAACCGGCAAGTCGCCTAAGCAGACGACGCCCTTGGTCCGCACAGTCTGGGGAGCGACGCTAGGCCGGAGCCTCCGCCCTACCTGTCTC
>CBFGQE010000142.1:0-7492 GCA_965650815.1 uncultured bacterium | reverse complement strand
TTCTCGCGGCTCTTGGAGGTGATGGGCACGAGCGGCAGGCGGATCTCCTCTTCGCACAGGCCCATCATGTTCAGCGCGGCCTTCACCGGCGCGGGGTTGCTCTCGATGAAGAGGTCCTTGAAGAGCGGGTAGAGCTTGTAGTGGAGCTTCTGCGCGACGTCGAACTTGCCCTTGGCGCAGGCCTCGACGAGGTGAACGACGTCCTTGGGCGCGACGTTGGATGCCACGCTGATGACACCGTGGGCGCCGCAGCTCATGAAGGGCAGGGTCAGGCCGTCGTCGCCGCTCAGGATGGTGAAGTTCTTGCCCAGCGCGGCGCGGAGCTGGCTCACGCGGTCCACGTTGCCGCCGGCTTCCTTGATCGCGACGATGTTGGTGCTGTCGTGCACCAGGCGATCCACGGTCTCGACCGCGATCTCCACGCCGCAACGGCCGGGGATGCTGTAGAGGACGATGGGCAGCTTGGTGGCGCGGGCCACGGCGTGGAAGTGCTGGAAGAGGCCTTCCTGCGTGGGGCGGTTGTAGTAGGGGGCGACCTGGAGCGAGGCGTCGGCACCGGCTTCCTCGGCGGCCTTGGTCAGGTGGATGGCCTCGTCGGTGGCGTTGCCGCCGGTGCCGGCCATGACCTTGATCTTGCCCTTCGCGAACTTGACCGCGAGGCGGATGATCTCGATGTGCTCCTCGACGGTGACGGTGGGGGATTCGCCGGTGGTGCCGACGGGCACGATGCCGTCCACGCCGCCCTTGATCTGCGCTTTGACCAACCGCTCCAGAGCGGGGACATCGAGCTGGCCGTTCTTGAACGGCGTGACAATGGCGGTGTAGGTGCCGGTAAGCATCATAAGGGCGGAGAAAATCAGGAAATCCCGCCGTTTTGGAAAGCGGGTTTTTCGAGGCCGCCCGTGCGGAGCGATGGAGCGAACAGTTGGATTGGTCCCGGCGCGGGGGTAGAAGTTCTCCGCCCATGAAGATGCTCGCGCCGGTCCTGGCTTGGATGTCCCTCGTTGTCGGCTGCTCCCATCCGGTCGAGCAGACGATCATCTATCCGGACTCGCCGAAGCGGGCTGCGGCCCTGAAGCCGATGGAAGCGGCCGCTTCCGTGATTCCTGCCCCGGCGACCAATGCGCCGGTTGCGGCGGCGGCGATTCCGCCAACTGTTACGGTCGGCGAGGGAGGGTTGAAGGTATGGTTTCGTCCTTGGGACCGGTTCCAAGTGGCGGGTGGAACGGTTCACTTCGGCTCCAGAGGGGAATCTCCCACGGGAGCCCGTTTTCAGTGGCAATGCGACGGCCAGGACATTCCCGGGGCGACCAACGCCGTTCTCGGGCTGACCAACGTGACCACCCGCCACGAGGGCCGCTATCGCGTGGTCGTGGCCAACGACCTTGGAACGGTGACGAGCGCCGAGTCGCGCTTCCGGCTGTTGCCGCCGCCCACGCTGGTTTCCAAGTTTCCCGAGCCGGAACTGGAGGTTCCGTATCAGAGCGACGTGAGCCTGGGCGTGGTCGTCGAGGCTCCGGGACAGACGAACGGGTTTCCCCTGCACTACCGCTGGAGCCACAACGGCACCAATCTGACGATCTACAACCTGCCCGCGCCGAATCCGCCCACCCACACCTTTCCGGCCAATGCGGACAGCACCTATTCGCTGGTGGTGTCCAACGCGGCCGGAAGCGTCTCCAATGAATGGAAGGTTCGCGTGAGGTTCAACACCCTGTCCTACGAAATCGCGACCAACCTCGCGGCGCGAACCCGGGGCCGGAGCGGCAGCTTGGCCGACATGCGACTCGTCACCGGCTGGGGCTACCAGTTCTACACCGCAACGAACCTGCATCTGCTGTCCGGCGTCCGGTGGTCCACCAACTGTTGGTTGAGCGGGGTGCGGGGACTGACGGCCACGCCGATCTCGATGAGCAACAACTTGGCCGGGCAGACGATGCTGACGATGGTTTCGCCCCGCCACTATGTGTCCGCAACCCACATCGGCGTCGGCCATCGCGGGGTGACGCTGGCGTTTCTCGACCGGGACAACCGGCTGCATTGGCGGCGCATCCTGAAGGAAACGGCGCTGAACGACGATGTGTCGGTGGGCATCCTCGACCAGGATCTGCCGCCCAGCGTGGGCTTCCTGCCCGTGCTTCCGCCCGACTTCAACGACTACCTGCCGCGCCACCCCCACACGCCGGTCCAAGGCATCGGCCAGAACCAGGATCTCTGCGTCTTCACCCATTCCCTGATGCTGGACGACCGGCAGTCGGTTTGGTGGAACCTGGAAAAGGCCGTGCCGTTCGGGGCCGGGACCAATTGGAACGTGCGGGTGCGGGGCGGCGATTCGTCGTTGCCCGTGCGCCTGCTCCTCCGCGACCAACTGGTGCTGGTCACGCAGTATCACACGGCGCAATCGGGCCCGATGCTCGCCACCCGCCATGAGGCCATCAACCGGGCGATGCGCGCGCTGTCGGCGGAGCAGCGGTTGAAGTCGGACTACCAGTTGACCCTGTTCTCCCTGGCCGCTTGGCCGAAACTCCACGGCAAGCGGGCGAGGTAGGCCGGGCCGGAGTTGGTCTTGCGGAAAACCGAGACGGAGACGGTGGAAGCAAGGCGTCCGCTCCCCCGGTCTGCGGCCACCCTCACCCCATCCGCTGGGGTGAGGGTTCATGCCACCAGGGTCACTCGTCGCTGGGTTTCAGCCAACGGGCCGAGTCGGTCAGGAAGAGCTGTTCGGGCAGGAAGCCGGGCGGCAGTTGCTTGAGCGGGAAGCCGGTGGGGACCTCCTGCTTGATGATGCTTTCGGCGACGAATTTGCCCCAGGTGGCGCGTCCGGCCTTGGCCATCTCGGTCTGGAACGGGCGATCGATGGTCGCGGGTGTGAGGTAGAGGCCGGAGATGGTCTGCATCTCGTCGTTGATGGTGTAGAACTCGTCCTTGGAATCGAGCGTCAGGCCCACCGCGCGGCGCTGGCCATACCACGCCAGGGCCCACGGCACGTCGGTCATGGTGAGCTCCTTTTCGCCCATCCATTTCCCGACCTGCGAGACGACCGGCGGGTAGTAGGGTGGATACGCGACGGGATTGGTGGTCGGGGGCAGGAGCTGGAAGCCGAGCGACAGTCCGGACACGGCCACGAAGCCCACGAGCGCCCCGGTGCGGAGCGGCGGGAAGCTGATGTCGATCTGGTCGAGCAGCACGTTGAAGAGCACCGCGCCGAAGACCACGACGAGCGGGAGGAGGAAGACGAGGTAGTTCTCCGTGTTGATGTCGGGGTTCACCTCCGACAGATGCGTCCGCCCGACGGCCTGGGCGATGGAGAGGGGAACGATGGCCATGACCACGAACCAGCGGAGGCGGCGGCGGGTCGAGTTCTGGAACGGCAACAACAATCCGGGCAGGAAGAACGCGGCGGCCCAGGTCGCGCCCAGGCGTGGCAGCTCCGAGGCGACGACCTCGCGGAGGTTGACGACGAGCTTGCGGGTGACGGCGGAGAAGCCGGCGGAGAACTCGCGGTTGAACTCGGGCTTGTCCCCTTCCTCGCCCTTGACCAGGCGGAACTCCAGCGAGCGGCTGAGCGTGTCGCCGGGGAAGGCGGACGATGCGGCCAGCGGCGCGTAGCCGGCGAGGCCGAAGGGATTGCCGCTGAGGCCGACATTGCGCACGCACCACGGCGTCAGCACCGCGAGGAAGGCGATCAACATGGCCAGCGACCCCGCCAGACGGATGCGCGGCGACCAGAGGATCACGAAGAGCAGCGCGGGCAGGATGAGGAGGCCGAACGAATACCGCGTGAGCGCGCCGACGCCGATGATGAGCCCGGCGACGGCCGCCAAGGCCACCAGTTTGAGCGGCGAGGCCTGGGCGTCGGGCGACATTTCGCCTTCGTCCATCGACGTCAGCACCCAGGCGAGCGCGAGGAAAATGACGATCACCAGCAGCGTGGAGGTGCCGGACACGCTGAACTTCCACAGCACGCTGTTCAGCCCCAGCACGGCGGCCGCGAGCCAGGCCACCTGCGAATCGAAGAGCCGCCGGGCGAGGAAGAAGGTCTGGAGAATCACCACGAGCAGCAGCACCTGGTTGACGATCGTGATCAGCACCTCGGGCTGGTAGCGGCTGAATTCGGACTTCCTCGGGTTCGTGACCTCGTAGTCGAAGGGCAGCACCTTCATCAGCCCGGCGAGGAAGAAGGGATAGGCGGGCGCGTGGGAAAGGTCGGGGTGTTCCTGCGTCGGCTTGAGCAGCGGGCTGCCGTCTTCGCGGTGGCTCTGGACGAGGTGCAGGCTGAACGGCCGGACGGTGTCGGTGGCGAAGCCGCGGCCCTCGGAGATGTTGCGGGCCAACTGGGCGGTGTCCATCGCCTCCTCGGAACCGAAGTTGCGGTAGCAGCGCAGATCATAGACGACCGCCAGCGCCGCCAGGGCGATGAAGGCCAGCACCACGCGGATGCCCTTGACGCCCGAGCCCTCCTCCAGTTTGTGGATCAGTTCTTGCAGTTGGACCATGTCAGTATTCTTCGAGGTGATAGGTGTGCAGCTTGCGGTGCAGTGTCCGGCGGCTCATGCCCAGCTTGTGGGCGGCGAGCGTGCGGTTCCCGCCCGTCTCCTGCAACGCACGGATGATGAGCTGCTTTTCGGCTTCCTTGACCGAGAGCGCCGGGGCGGCGGCGGCCGCCGCGCCCTCCGCCGGTCCGGCTCCCGGCGCGGCCGGAACGGTCTCGGTCGAAGGAGCGCGCACCGCCGCCGGCAGGTCGCGCAGGGTGATGCGTTCGCCGCGCGCGAAGACGATCGCGTGCTCGATGGCCGTGCGCAGCTCGCGCACGTTGCCCGGCCACGGATGGCGCATCAGCCCTTCCAGCGCATCGACGGTGAAATCCTTGATCGCCTTCCCGTTCTCCTTCGCCAGCTCCTTGAGGAAGGCCTGGGCCAGCAGCGGAATGTCCGCCGAGCGCTCGCGCAGCGGCGGCATGAAGATCTCCACCACCTTGAGCCGGTAATAGAGGTCCTCGCGGAACGTCCCGGCCTTCACCAGATCCTCCAGCCGCTTGTTCGTCGCGGCGATCAGGCGGACATCGGCCGTCAACGTCTTGCCGGAACCGACGCGCTCAAAGGTCCGTTCGCCGAGGAACCGCAGCAGCTTCACCTGGATGGCGGGATCGATCTCGCCGATCTCGTCGAGGAAGAGCGTGCCGCCCTGCGCCTGCTCGAAGCGGCCGATGCGCCGCTCGTTCGCGCCGGTGAACGCGCCGCGCTCGTGGCCGAAGAGCTCGCTCTCCAGCAGCGTGGGGGAAAGCGCCGCGCAATTGACCGAGACCAGCGGGGCCTTGGCGCGCGGGCTGAGGCGGTGGATCGCCTTCGCGATGACTTCCTTGCCGGTGCCGCTCTCGCCCTGGATCAGCACGGTGGTCTTCATCGGCGCGACCTGCCGCACGATGTCGAAGATCTCCCGCATGGAGGGCGTTTCGCCCACGACGTTCTCCAGGCCGAACTTGTCGTCGAGCTGCTGGCGGAGCTGCACGTTCTCCGTCTCCAGCTTCTGCTGCCGCAAGGCGCGGGCGATCCGCATCTCCAGCTCGTCGATCTGCATCCGGCCCTTGGCGATGTAGTCGTCGGCCCCGCGCTTCATCGCCTCCACCGCCACCTCCTCCGACCCGTAGGCGGTCATGAGGATGCAGATGGGCGGCTTGGGCAGGGATTTGGCCCGGGCGATGAGCTTCATGCCGTCCTCGTTGGGCAGCTTGAGGTCGGTCAGGAGCACCTGGAAGGGTTCGGACTCCAGCAGCGTCATCGCCGCCGCCGCGTCCTCGGCCACATACACGTCGTAATGATCCTCGAGCGCGGCGCGCAACCCCTCGCGGGTCGGGCGCTCGTCATCGACGATCAACAACATGGGCGTGGATTCCACGCGCGAGACTGAATCACAGGGCGAGAGCCGGGAACAATGCCGAGTTTCTGGAACGTGGACGCGTCGAAAAATTGATGGCGGACGAGAAGGTAGGGCGAAGGCTCCCGCCGAGCCGCCGGAGCTGTCGTAGCGCAAGCCTCCGGCTTGCCGTGCCGCAACCGTCCCGGTTGCCGTAGCGCCGACATCCCTGTCGGAGAGGACGTCCGTCGCACAAAGGAAGCCCAAGCAAGCGCGACGCTTGCGACACGGCCGACGGGACGTCGGCGCTACCGTTCAACGGTTCGCCACCAGCAGCCCGATGCCGATCGCCGCCAGGATGGCGAGCACGAGGAAGGTGATCTTCCAGAAGCTGTAGGGACGTTCCCCGGCGATCTGGCCGGTGTAGCCGTTGACCAGCACCTGGTAGCTCTTGCGCCCGTAGTCGTAGGTCAGCAGCCAGACCGGCACGAGCACGTGCTTGAAGGTGAGCGCCGAGTATTGGGCCGAGACGCTGAGGTGCCGGTGCGTGTCGCCGGGCACCTGCGACGCGCAAAGGGAACGCACCGCCGCGTCCATCTCCTCGCGGGAACGCTTCGCGGCGGCCGAGAGGTCCACCTGGTATTGCTCCACGATCCAGCCGGCGAGATAGCCCGCGTCATACGGCTTCAGCTCCTTGGTCGGAAATGGCTCCACCTTCTCCAGCAAGGCGGCGTGGACGCCCTTGGTGCCGGGAATCAGATGGTCGTCGAAGAAGTGGTTCAGCGAACCGCTGGACCAATACCAGCGGATCTTCCGCACCTGCCGCGTCTGGCGGTTGCCCTGCGCGTCGCGATAGCTCTCGGTCTCCCAGTAGTAGTCGCCGGACTCGGCCGTCCAGTCGGCGTGGACCTTCGCGTCGAAGGTCCAGTAGGGCAGATAGACGCCCTTCACCGTGTCGGTCAAAGCCCGCTTCTTCAGCGCGCTCGGGGCGAACCACCGGCTGGCATACCATTGCCGGACGGTGTCCCGCACTGCCGTCTGGGTGACGGTGAAGGCCAGCAAGCTCTCCGGCCGGATCGGAGCCAGCGTCTGCTCGTGCGGCACCAGTTGGGCGGAGCCGCAGAACTCGCAGTTCTGCCCCACGCGGTTCGGATCGAACGACGAAATGGCTTGGCAACTCTGGCACTTCACCGAGACGCGCGCGGTGTTGTAGCCGCGCTGGTCCTGGGGAATGCCCCGCAGCGCCGCCACGAGGTCGTGCTCGCGGATCTTGCCTTCGGCGGTGATCTCGGCGGGCGAGACCGTGCCGCAGAACGGGCAGACCAGCGCCTGCTTGGCCGGGTCCCAATGGGCGTCGGCGCCGCAGGCCGGGCAGTGGTATTTGTCGCGGGCGAGGAGTTCGCTCATGGCTAGCCGGACGTGGGCCAGTCGGCCATGTCCGTCCGTGGTTTGAGATACAGCATCTTCTTCGGAAAGTTCAGCGTCACCAGATAGCGCGAGAGAAACCTCGCCCCGATCCAGCCCTCGAATGCGCCCTGCGGTTCTCGGAGCTCCCCGACCACCACGTCGCGGTGGATATGGCCCATGAACGGCAACTGCGAGAAGCCCGCCACCCGCGAGTAGAGCGGCGAATGGGTCG
>CBFGQE010000141.1:0-7523 GCA_965650815.1 uncultured bacterium | reverse complement strand
CGATCCTTTAACCGAGCAGGTCGGCAACAAAGTTTCCTTCGCCTTCCGGCCGGACTTCGGTTGAATCCGCCGTCATGCGTTTGTCCCACGGGCTGCATCTGGCCTACTGCACGAACATCCACCGCGGCGAAACCTGGGCGGAAATCCAGGAGGCGCTGCGCCGCCATGTGCTGGCCGTGCGTGATCGCGTCTCGCCGGGGAAGCCCTACGCCATCGGGCTGCGCTTGAGCGACGTGGCTTCGCGCGAACTGATCCAACCGGCCGCGCTGGACGCTTTCCGGTGCTGGCTCGACGCAGAGAACTGCTACGTTTTCACGATCAATGGATTTCCCTTCGGCCAGTTCCACGGCACGCGGGTGAAGGAGCAGGTTTTCCAGCCGGATTGGTCCACCGAGGCGCGGCTGGACTACACGAAGCGGCTCTTCGACATCCTCGCCGCGATCCTGCCGAATGGCGTCGAGGGCTCCGTCAGCACGGTGCCGGGTTCGCACAAGGAACTGATCGTCTCGCCGGAGCAACCGGCCGCGATCCGGCGCAACTTCTGGCGCGTCATCGACCACATCGCCGAGGTGTCGTCGCGCACGGGCAAGACGCTGCATCTCGGGCTGGAACCGGAGCCGTTGGGCTGGGTGGAGAACACGGAGGAGACGCTCCAGTTCTTCGCCGACATGGCGGCGGAACGGCCGGGCGAAGTGGAGAAGCTCCAGCGGCATCTGGGCGTGAACTACGACACCTGCCACTTCGCGGTGGAATACGAGGACGCGATGGAGTCGCTCGACTGCTTCCACGCGGCCGGCATCCGCATCAGCAAGCTGCACTTGAGCTCCGCGTTGAAGGTGAGGCCCACCGCCGAATCGGTCGCCGCGCTGGGGGCTTTCGCCGAGGACACGTATTTCCACCAGACCATCGCGCGGCTGGCGTCGGGGGAGCTGAAGCGGTTCCGCGATTTGCCCGTGGCCTTGGCCGAGGCGGCGAAGGGCGGAGTGGTCGGCGAAGAATGGCGCGTCCATTTCCACGTGCCGCTGCACGCGGCGCCGACCCGCGTCTTCGCCACGACGGCCGATCATCTGCGCGACGCGCTGGACTGGCTGGCGATGCATCCGGACAACTGCTCGCATCTGGAAATGGAGACCTACACCTGGGAAGTCATGCCGTCGGACCTGAAGAACCGTTCCGTGGTGGACCAGCTCGTGGAGGAATACGGCTGGACGTTGGCCGCGCTGAAGGAACGGGGTTTCGGTCTCGACGGCTAGCCCGATCAAGGAACCCGCCATGCCTCGTCTCCGCACATTGCTGGTGCTCGGCCGCGTCTCGAACCTGCCGACGGTCTGGTCCAACTGTCTCGCCGCCTGGGTGGTGGCGGACAAGGGGCCTTGGGACCGTTTCCTCCTGCTGAACCTCGGCGCGACGCTGCTCTACCTCGGCGGCATGTTCCTGAACGACGCGTTCGACGAGTCGTTCGACCGGTTGCACCGGCGCGGTCGGCCGATCCCGAACGGCGACATCAAGGCCGGGATGGTCTGGGGCATCGGGTTCGGGCTGCTTTCGGCCGGGTATTTGGCGGTGTCGTTCCTGGGCACGGACACGGCGTTGCTCGGTGCGCTGCTGGTCGCGGCCATCCTGCTCTACAACTGGCTGCACAAGATGGTGGCCGTCTCGCCGGTGCTGATGGCGGCCTGCCGGTTCTTCCTTTTTCTCATGGCGGCGTCCGCCACGAAGCTGGGGATCAATGGTCTCGCCTTGTGGAGCGCGCTGGTGCTGGGCTGCTACATCGTGGGCCTGAGCTACGTGGCGCGGCGGGAAAGCTTGCCGGGAGCCCTGAGCCTCTGGCCGCTGGTCTTCCTCGGCGCACCGGCGCTGCTCTGCCTCCTGGCCAATGATGGGAGCTACCGGCCCGGCGCGGTGGTGCTGGTGGCCGGGTTCATCGCCTGGACGGCCTATCCGTTGAGCTATCTCTTCCGCGCGGCCGACCGGAACATCGGCTACTGCGTGTCGGGCCTGCTGGCCGGGATCGCGCTGACGGACGCGCTGGCGGCGGGGTTCGATCCGTTGCTGACGCCGGTGTTCCTCGGGTTGTTCCTCCTCGCGCTGGTGTTCCAGCGGTTCGTGCCGGCGACGTGAAGCCGGTTCTCGCGCGGCGCGGAAAAGCGGCTACCTTCGACCCATGAAGTGGTCGTTGTGGATCGGTAAGTATTTCGGGATCGACGTGTATCTGCACGTCACGTTCCTGCTGCTGCTCGGCTTCATCGGGCTGGTGGACTGGGCGATCATGCCCGGATTCTTCGTGCTCTATGTGGCCCTCTTCGGCTGCGTGCTGCTCCACGAATACGGCCACGCCCTGATGGCCCGCCGCTACGGCGTGCCCACGCGCGACATCACCCTGCTGCCCATCGGCGGCGTGGCCCGGCTGGAGCGGATGCCCGACACGCCCTGGCAGGAGTTCATGGTGGCCGTGGCCGGTCCGGCGGTGAACGTGGTCATCGCGGCTCTGCTCCTGCCCGTGGTGATGTGGAACGGCGGGCTGAGCGAGGGTTTCTTCACGACGCTGGGCCTGACCGGCTCCGCCTACGAAGCGCTGCTGAAGGTCAACCTCTCGCTCATCGCCTTCAATCTGCTGCCCGCCTTCCCGATGGACGGCGGCCGGGTGCTGCGGTCGCTGCTGGCCATGCGGATGGACTACGCGCGGGCCACGAACATCGCCGCGCGCGTGGGGCAGGGGATGGCGTTGGTCTTCGGGGCGGTGGCGCTCTTCACCGGACAGTTCCTGCTCGGCGTGATCGCGTTCTTCGTCTGGACCGGCGCGGCCCAGGAAAACCGCTACGCCCGGATGCGTGGCCTGTTCCGGAACGCGACCGCCGCCGACGCGATGCTGCCCGCCACCGTCTGGCTGGAGCCCAACGACACGCTCCATCGCGCGCTGCATCTTCGGCAAACGCGGCCCCAAGCGGCCTATCCCGTGATCCAGGCGGGCAATCCCGTGGGCCTGGTGGTGGCGGAAGACCTGGAACGTTTCGGGGCCAGCCGCTATTTGGCCGCACCGGTGTCCTCGGCCATGCGGGCCACGAACCTGCACGTGCTCTCCGCCGACACGCCGTTGGAAGAGGTCCTCTCCCGGATGCAGGCCCATGAATCCCCGGTGGCCGTGGTGGAGCGGGACGGGGCACTGGCTGGTCTGCTGACCGTCGGGGAAATCGGAGACTATCTGGAACAACGGGCCACGGCGGGTCGTCCCCCGTTGCCGCAACCAGCGCTCCGGGCCGTCCCACCGCCGCTGCCCGACGAGGCGCGGTCCGTCTGAGTGTCACGCAAAGGTCGCCGGGGGCGTGAAAAAAGAGCCCTTGTCCGGTGTTTCCTTTGCGGTCCCCGCGTCCTCGGCCTGAGGCGCCTTCGGGTGGTTCCGCTCAAACCGAGAACTCGCGGAACGAAGCGGGCAGCAGTTCGGCCACGGTGTAGCGGGTGACTTTCGTCGGGGTGGCCGGATCGACCACGAAGACCTCCGCGTCCGGCGCGTATTCGGCCAGGAGCTGCCGACACGCGCCGCAGGGCGTGACGCCGCCGTTGCTGGCCACCGCCACGGCGACGAACTTCCTCTTCCCTTCGGTCAGCGCCTTGAACAACGCGACGCGCTCCGCGCAGCAGGTGAGCCCATAGCTGGCGCTCTCGACGTTGGCCCCGGGGATGATGTCGCCCTTGGCGGTGAGCAGGGCGGCACCTACTTGGAACCTGGAGTAGGGCGCGACCGCCCGCTTGCGGGCCTGGATCGCCGCGCGGACCAGCCGGCGCAGTTCAGGGGAGAGCGGCATGGAGCTTGGCGAATTCGGCCAGGAACTTCGCGATGGCCGGTCCCTGCTGGCCCGCGATGTCGAGGACCTCCTGGTGCGAGATGGCGCCTTTGCCCAGGCCGGCGGCGGCGTTGGAGATGCAAGAAACGCCGGCGACGCGCAGGCCGCATTGCCGGGCCACGATGGCCTCCGGCACCGTGCTCATGCCCACGGCGTCGGCTCCGAGCCGCGCGAAGGCGCGGATCTCGGCCGGGGTCTCGTAGCTCGGACCGGACACGGCCAGATAGACCCCCGGACGGATCGCGAGCCGGGCAAGCTTGGCCGCCCGGAGGCTGAGTTTGACCAGCTCCGGATCATAGACCTGCGTGAGATCGACGAACTGGAGCCGTCCCGGCGCGACAACGCCGCGCAGCGGGTTTTCGCCCATCAGGCTGATGTGGTCGTTCAACGCCATGAGCGTGCCGGGCTTCATCGACCGCGAGATGCCTCCGGCGGCGTTGGTCAGCAGCACGGCCTTCACTCCGAACTCGGCTAGGGCGCGGATGGGGAAGGTGACCCGTTCCATTGTCACGCCCTCGTAGTAGTGGGCCCGGCCCTTGAGGACCACGACGGACGTCTCGCCGAACTTGCCGAAGACGACCTTGCCCGCGTGGCCGCTGACGCCGACCGGCGGGAAGCCCGGGATCTCGCGGAAGGGGATTTCCTTCACCGGTTGGAACTCGGCCAGCGCGTGCTGGAATCCGCTGCCGAGGACCATCGCCAGCGTGGGGCGGAGGGCGGTCTGTTTGCGGAGCTGAGAGGCGGTGTCTTTTGGGTCGAAATTCACGGCGGGTTGACGGCTTGATTTGCGGCTCTTCTCTCTTAGGCTCGCTGGGCTTAAACGCAGCTATGGAATTAAACAACGACGAAATCCGCCGTTATTCGCGCCACCTCATCCTTCCCGAGGTCGGGCTCGCCGGACAGAAGAAGATCAAGGCCACCAAGGTGCTCTGCATCGGCGCCGGCGGCCTCGGCTCGCCCATCGCGATGTATCTCGCCGCCGCCGGCATCGGCAAGATCGGCATCGTCGATTTCGACACCGTCGATTTCTCCAATCTCCAGCGCCAGATCATCCACGGCACCGAGGACGTCGGCCGGCCCAAGGCCGTCTCCGCCAAGGAGACCATCGCGAGCATCAATCCGAACGTGGAAGTGGTCATCCACAACACCCGGATCAGCTCCGAGAACGCCCTCGATCTCATCGGCCAATACGACATCGTCGTCGATGGCACCGACAATTTCCCCACCCGCTACCTGACCAACGACGCCTGCGTGCTGCTGAAGAAGCCGAACGTCTATGGCTCGATCTTCCGCTTCGAGGGCCAGGCCAGCGTCTTCGCCCCGCACTTGGGCGGGCCCTGCTACCGCTGCTTGTATCCGGAGCCGCCGCCGCCGGGCATGGTCCCGAGCTGCGCCGAGGGCGGTGTGCTCGGCGTGTTGCCGGGCATCATCGGCTGCATCCAGGCGACCGAGATCCTGAAGCTCGCGCTGGGCAAGGGCTCTTCGCTCATCGGTCGCTTGGTGCTCTTCAACGCGCTGGACATGAAGTTCCGCGAATTGAAGCTCCGCCGCGATCCGGCCTGCCCGATCTGCGGCGACCAGCCCACGATCAAGGAACTGATCGACTACGAGATCTTCTGCGGCATCCAGCCCGAGCCGTTGAACCCCAGCCAGAACCCCGACGAGGTCACGGTCCAAGAGATGAAGAAGGCCCTCGACGACGCCAGCCTCGGCATCAAGGTCATCGACGTCCGCGAGCCCGACGAGCAGCAGATCGCCCGCATCGCCGGTGTGCCGCTCTTTCCGCTGAGCAACCTCCCGCAGCGCTTCACCGAGCTCGATCCGAACACCCGCATCTACATCCACTGCAAGAGCGGTGTCCGTTCGATGAAGGCGCTCAACTTCCTGCGCGAACAGGGCTTCAAGTATGTGAAGAGCGTGAAGGGCGGCATCGGTGCCTGGTCCGACGAGATCGACCACTCGGTGCCGAAATACTGAGACCATCTTTTCTCACGTTTTTCCGCCAACGCCCGGAATTCCGCTCCGGGCGTTTTCTTTTCTCGCTCCGGGAAAAATCCGTGAATCACCCGCGCCTCAGGCGTCGTCTGATCGGGCGTAGGTCATGAAGTTCACGAGTGCAATTTCCGGTGCTGTTTGGGTCGGAACCTTCCTGGGGGTGTTCGCCAATGATGGTTTTGCCCAGTCCGCCTCCACGCTGACCGAGGGGACCAAGTGGGAATCCAGCGCGGCCTTCGGGTTCACCCGTTCCAGCGGCAACAGCGACACGGTCCTCAGCACGCTGAACCTGACCAGCACGCGCAAGTGGGAGAGCAACGAGGTCGTGGTCGATGGCGGCATGGCCTACGGCGAAGCCGATTCCAGCGCCAACACCGACAACCAGCGCCTCTCCGCCCAATACAACCGCCTGCTCTTCGAACGCGGGTTCTTCTACGGACGCGCCGAAGTCTTCCGCGACGCCATCGCCGAACTGGACTATCGCCTGACGATCTCGCCCGGCGGCGGCTACTATTTCTGGCGCGACGAAAAGAAGGGCTTTGTCCGCAGCGAGCTGGGCCCCGGCTACATCCTGGAGGACAAGGGCGGCGTCTTGGAGCACCACTACAGCCTGCGCGCCGCCGAGCGCTTCGAATACCGCCTCAACGGCTCGGTGAAGCTCTGGCAGTCTCTCGAATACACCCCGGAAGTCGCCGACTTCGAGGACTTCCGCCTGATCGCCGAGATCGGGGTGGAGACCCGCGTGATGAAGGAGCTTTCGCTGCGGGCCTTCGTGCAGGACTCCTACGACAACCGGCCGGCCCGCAACCGGGAACACAACGACCTGAAGCTCGTCACCCAAGTCGCCTACAAGTTCTGAGCGCGCACGGGCCGTCAGCGCCCCCTGCGTTCAGCGACCTACTTCAGCCCGGCGAAGACCTTGTGGACATCGTCGTGGTCGTCGAGGGCGGTGAGGAAGGCGACGACCTCCTGGCGCTGCGCGTCGGTCAGTTCCGTGGAGTTCTTGGCCTGGTAGCGCATCTCGGAGGCGCTGATCGTCCAGCCGGCGGCCTTGAGCCACTTGGACACGTTGCCCAGCTCCTTCGGATCGGTGATGAAGCGTGCGCCGATCATGCCTTCGGAAACTTCCTCGGCCTCCAGCGCTTCGACCTCGTTCGCGCCCGCCTCGATGGCGTCGCTCTCGGGATCGCGCGACTTGTCGGTGTGGGTGGCCTCGACCACGCCGAGGTGGTCGAAGAAAAAGCCGACACTGCCGGGCGTGCCGAGCGAACCGGCCTTGAAGAGGCTGCGGATCTCCGGCGCGGTGCGGTTCCGGTTGTCGGTCACGCACTCGACGATCACGGGCACCTTGTGCGGGGCGAAGCCCTCGAAGGTGATGTTCTCGAACTCGACCTTCTCGTCCGTCTGGCCGGAGCCCTTCTTGACCGCGCGGTCGATGGTGTCGCGGGTGACGGAGGCCTTGCGGGCCTTCTCCAGCGCGGCGGCGAGGCGGGCGTTCAGCTCCGGATCAGGACCGCCCAGCTTGGCGGCGATCATGATTTCGCGGACGAGTTTGCCGATCATCTGGCCCTTTTTCTGGGCTTCGATCTCACGGCCTTTCTGTTTCCATTGGGCACCCATGTTCGAGTTCTTGGTTTGTGGGGAAGGGGAATAGACGAAGGCCGGACCGGAACCAAGTCCCAAGGT
>CBFGQE010000140.1:0-7547 GCA_965650815.1 uncultured bacterium | reverse complement strand
GTCGGTCCAGCCGCGTGGCAGCGGGAAGAGCACGCGCAGCCCGTCGTCGTCGAACCAGTCGCTTTCCCAAGTGGCCAGCATCGATTCGGCTTCGTCGGCGAAGAGGCCGGCGCGGGTCAGCGAATCCTTGAGCCGGCGGCGGAGTTCGGCCGCCTGCTCGGGCCGACGGGCATTGCCTTCGGCGGGCTTGAGCGCGATGGGGAGGCGTTCGCCGGGCTTGAGCACGTCCACGGTGGTGAGGGTTCCGGAGAGGCCGCGTCCCTCGAAGACCTGGAGATCGAGCATCGGTTCGGAGCCGGTGTTCTGCAGGACCAAGCGGTCTTCGCCCTCGAACTGCACGGCGAGCGGCGTGGCGAAGTTTCCGGCCCCGCGATAGAAGAGGAATTTCTCCGCCTGTCCGAGGTCCTGCTCCGTTTGGGTCATCAGGGGAGAGCGGGCGACCAGCGGATTCGCGGCGGTGTGGCGGGCGTGGAAGTAGTGGTTCGCCGGGGCGTCCCCGACGGGGAACTTCACCGTGTCGTCCTTGGCCCCGATGGCGACGTTGTCCCAGCGGATATAGCTGAGGTTCGTGCCCGGGAGCAGACCGGGCAGATCGATGACCGGGCCGAAGGCATGGGCTTGCGGATACCACTCTGTGACCAGGCCCCGGGGGAACTTCACGGTGGCGCTCACGGTCATCGGCTGGTTGGCGTGGAAGTAGATCACGGGCGTCTCCATGCGCTGGAGCCAATGGCGGGAGTTCTTCGTGAGGGCCGCCTGGATATCCAGCTTGGCCTGAGCGGCCGCGTGTTCGGGACCGCGCAGCGCGGCTTCGCGGCGATAGACGAACCCCGGGAGATCGACGGCGACGAAGGGGTTCCAGTGGATCGGCGCACCGTCGGAGCCGACGACCGAGGTGAACGTGCCCCACTCGTGGGCGCGGTAGCGCGGCAGCGTGTCGTAGCCGCCGCAGGCGTGGAGTTGCAGTGCGCCCGCCACCAGGGCCAGCGCAGCCGGGAAAAGAAGGGAAGGTTTCATGGCAGTGGAATTCTACGGTTCACCGCCATCCTGCACCCAAGCGGAGGGGCCGTGTGTAAAGAGTCTGTCAGGCCGGCCGCCCCGCTGAACCGGAGCGGCGGTTCCGACACCCAGCCGTTCCTTGACGGAAACGGCTTCTGCGGCGGAAGTGGTTCCCATGAGCGCGAAAAAGATTCTCTGTCTCGTCGGCGACTTCGTGGAGGACTACGAGGTCATGGTTCCCTTCCAGGCCCTGTTGATGGTCGGCCACGCCGTCCATGCCGTCTGCCCGGGCAAGAAGGCCGGGGACAAGGTGCGGACCGCGATCCACGACTTCGAGGGCGACCAGACCTACAGCGAGAAGCCGGGCCACAACTTCGCGCTGAACGCCACCTTCGCCGAGATCAAGGCCTCGGACTACGACGCCCTGCTCATTCCCGGTGGGCGCGCGCCGGAATACCTCCGGCTGGACCCGGCGGTCATCGAGGTCGTCCGCCACTTCGTCCTGACCCGGAAACCGATCGCCGCCGTCTGCCACGGCGTGCAGCTCCTCAGCGCCGCCGGTGGTCTGAACGGCCGCAAGTGCGCCGGCTACTACGCCTGCGGACCCGAGGTGACGCTGGCCGGCGGGCAGTTCCAGAACATCGCGGTGGACGGTGCCCATGTGGACGACAACCTCGTCAGCGCCCCCGCCTGGCCGGCCCATCCGGCGTTCCTGGCCAAGTTCCTCGAAGTGCTGGGGACGAAGATCACGCTGTAGCTTTCGACCGTCCTCAACCCGGAAACGAAAACGCCCGCGGGAATCTTCCTGCGGGCGTCGTGTTTCAGGCGCAAGGGCCCTGCCGGGCCATCGCTCCTTTGTGTTCGGACTCGCGGATTTCGGGCGTCCGCGCTCCGACGGATTCGGCGGCTCAGACCACTTCGATGCGGCGCGGGGCCGGCTTGCGGGTCTTGGCCAGCGTGAGGGTCACGAGGCCCTGCTCGATCCGGGCCGTGATGTGGTCGCGGTCGATTTCGGGCGAGAGCTGGAAGGTGCGCCGGTAGCTGGCGGCCGCCGTCTCCTTCAGGAGCACGGCCGCTTCGGCGGTGGCGGGGGCCTTCCGGCCGGTCACGGTGAGGCGGTCCTCCTCGACGGTGATCGAGAGCCGTTCCTTGTTCACCCCGGGCATCTCGGCATGGAGCACGTAGGCTTCCGGGGTTTCATGGATGTCCACCTCGGGCCGCACGTAGAGTTCGGCGTCGTTCTCGACCGGGGCGCAGGTGCCATTGGTCTTCTGGGTCAGTGCATTCATGGCGTTTCCTTTCTTGACCGGGGTTATTTGACTTCGACCTGGATCTGGCGCGGTTTGGCCTCTTCCCGCTTGGGCAGGACGACGCTGAGGATGCCGTCCTCGTAGGTCGCGCGGACCTTTTCCACCTCGACCGGGGTCGGGAGAGAGAAGGCGCGGTGGAACCGCCCGGTGAAGCGCTCGGAGCGGATGAGCGTGCCGTCCTGTTCGGAGGTGGCGGACTTGCGCTCGCCGGAGAGGCTGAGCACGCCGTCCTCGACGGAGAGCTGGATCTCTTCCTTCTTCAACCCGGGCAGTTCGGCCTTCAGGACGAACTGGTCGGCGTCCTCGGAGAAGTCCACGGCCGGGGCCCATTGGTCGAAGGCCAACCGATGTCCGCCTCGCAGCGGCGCATCGAAGAACCGGGCGACTTCCTGTTGCAGGCGATTGAGCTCGGCAAAGGGCCAAGCGGATGGGGTGTTCGGTTTGTTCCAACGTAGCAGTGTCATAAGGAATGGTTCCTTTCTGCCGTCGGAAAATAGCTTGGGAAATGCCAGCGCGGCCCCGGCTGCGGCAACCCCGTGGAAAGATGGGATTTATGAAAATCTCCCCAGGAGACGGCCGCAGAAGCTGTGTCCTGACTGGCACAAATCCGGGAAATTTTGCGCCGCCCGGGTGTGTCAGAATTGTCGCAGCCCGTCGCGCAGGTTTCGGAGGCCGGTCAGCTTCCGCCCCAGACATCGACCGACACGGTCACGGTGTGGCGACCGCCGCCCATGATGATGCCAGCCACGGGGCTGACGTCGGAGAAGTCCCGACCAACCGCCACGGAGATGTGTTCGGCGTCGGGAATGAGGTTGTTGGTGGGGTCAAAGTCCACCCAGCCGTAACCGGGGCAGAAGACGGAGATCCAGGCGTGGGACATGTCGGCCCCGACCAGGCGGGGGCCGCCTTCCTTGGGCCGGGTGCGCAGATAGCCGCTGACGTAGCGGGCAGGCAGGCCGATGGACCGCAGGCAGGCGATCATCAGATGCGCGAAGTCCTGGCAGACGCCGCGCTTGAGCCGGAGGACGTCTTCGACCGGGGTGGCGACATTGGTGGCGCGGGGGTCGAACTTGAAGTCGCGGTAGATGCGGGCGTTGAGATCGGCCACGGCTTTGAGGAGCGGGCGACCGGCGACAAAGCTCGGCTGGGCGTAGGCGGCGAAGTCGAGCCCGCGCCGGACCATCGGCGAGCCGAAGACGAATTGCTGGGCGTCGAGCAGATCGGCGGGCGGGTTTTCCTCGAAGAGGGCGGCGACCTCCGACCACACGGGCGTGCGTTCCGTGTCCGGCCGGAGAAGCGAGCTGACGGTGACGCGGCTGCACGCGGTGATCTCCAACCGGCGATGGGGCTGCTGGATGGTGAAGAAGCGGACGGCGTTGCCGAAGTAGTCGCCGCGCTCGGTGCTGACGGCCGGGGCCGGGACGATGCGCAGCTCGAAGGACGCGCAGGTCTGGGCCGGGTGGGCGCGGGGATGGAGCCGGGCGGCGTGGTGCGAGACCGAGACCGGGAGCGCGTAGTCGTAAACGGTGCGATGGACGAGATCGTAGGTCATCGCGGAATCAGGGTTCGGCGACGGAGGCGGTTCCGTCGTTGGAGCGGCTCATGGTCGCGTGGGCGAAGTAGGCCTGGGCCAGTTCGTCGGAGAGGGCGGGCAGATTCACGAGGATCTTGCGGAGCACTTCGGCCAGGCGCGATTTGCCGGGCACGGTCTCGGCAGCGGCCAGTTCGCGGGGATCGGCCAGTTGCAGGGCGAGCAGGCTTTCCAGCAGCAGGCTTTGCCGTGGGGAAACGGGAGCGACGCTGCGTTCGGCGGGCAGCTTGTCCAGATGTTCCTTGAGCGTGGCGAGCTGGTAGAGGAGCGAACGGGGATTCAGGTCGTCCAGCAGGAGCAGGTCGTAAACGGCGGCGGTCTGGGGCACCAGGTTGTAGCGGGAGCGGTAGGTGAGGGTGCTGTCGCCGATCTCCAGCAGGGCTTCGAGCAGGCTGGTGTCGCCCGGTTCGCGCGCGCCCAGGCCGCCGAGCAGCGATTCGGAGAGATAGACGGCGCGCTCGATGCGCAGGCCCATGTCGAGGAAGCGCCAGCCCTGGGCGCGGGTCATGTTGTCGTGGGCCATGCCGCGGAAGGCGGCGAGGGCGAGCACGACCTTGTTGAGCAGGTCGAGGATCTCGGCCAGCTCGATGCGGCCCCGGCCGGTGCAGGCCATGAACGGTTCGTCGAGGCTGCCCAGCACGCGGGAGACGTCGAGCGACATGCGGTCGCGCAGCAGCGTGGCGATGCGCTCGATGTGGCCGATGCAGACGCTGAGGCTGCCGGGATTGTTCTTGTGGAGGATGGCGCGGAGCAGCTCGCGTTCGGCGCGCAAATGCCAATCGGCGTCGCTGCCCTTGGGATCGGGCGCGGTCATCTGTCCCAGCCGGACCAACGGGACCAGCAGCGGACCCACGAGGTTCACGGCGGCGGTGCTGGACTCGACCGTGAGGCGGAAGACGGCGGCGCGGGCGATGCGGGCGGTGGCTTCGGCGCGCTCCGCGTAGCGGCCCATCCAGAAAAGGCTGCTGGCGATGCGGCTGGAGAGGTTGTGCCCCACGCGCCGCAGCTCGCCCGGATCGCCCGCGCTCTGGAGCAGCGTGATGGGCTCGACCGGGCCGTCGCTCAACACCCAGGTGTCCTTGCTCACGCCGCCGCGCTGCATGGAGATGCGGGGCGAGGTGGTGCTGGAGGCCACGCGGGTCAACCCGCCGGGCATGAGCCGATACGAGCCCTTGTGGGCCACGAGGAAGGCGCGGGTGGAGACGGGCATCGGCACGAGCTGCGAGCCGTTCCACGACGGCGCGGTCGAGAGCGTGACGGCCTCCTGGGCCACGAACAGATGCGGCTGGAAGCGGATCTTGGCGACGAGCTCCGCGCGCTTCGCCGCCGACAGGCCTTCGCCCAGCGTGGGCTCGAAGCCGGGCACGGGCGCGATCGGCTTCACGATCAGATCGTCCAACTGCTCCTCCACGTAGTCGCGCACCGCGCGCTGCCCGCACCACCAGGTGGCGACCGAAGGCAGGAGCAGCTCCTCGCCCAGCAGTTCGCGGCAAAGCCCGGGCAGGAACGACATCAGCGCCGGGCTCTGCACCGCGCCGCTGCCGAGGCCGTTGGCGACGACGACGTTTCCGGCCCGCAACGCCTGCACGAGGCCGGGCACGCCGAGCATCGATTCGTTCCGCAATTCCAGCGGATCGCAGAAATCGTCGTCCACGCGGCGCACGACGACATCCACGGGCTCCAGGCCGCCGAGCGTCTTCAGATACACGCGGTCGTCGCGGACGGTGAGGTCTTCGCCTTCCACCAGCGTGTAGCCGAGGTAACGGGCCAAGTAGGCGTGCTCAAAGTAGGTCTCGTTGTAGGGGCCGGGCGAAAGGATGACCACGCGCGGCTGGTCGGTGCGACGGGAGCCCAGTTCGGCGAAGCCCACCTGGAGCGCGCGGTAGAATCCGGCCAGGCGCTGGACCTTCTCCTCGCGGAAAATCTCCGGCAACACGCGCGACACCACGAGCCGGTTCTCCAAGGTATAGCCCGCGCCCGAGGGATTCTGCGTGCGGTCGGAGAGCACCCACCATTGGCCGTCGGGCGACTTGGCCAGGTCCACGCCGTAGAGGTGCAGAAAGACGTCCTCCGCCGTCTTGATGCCGTGGCACGGGCGGAGAAACCCGGTCTGGCCGAAGAGCACCGCCGGGGGAATGAGGCCCGACTTCACCAGGCGCTGCGGGCCATAGAAGTCGGCCAGGATGAGGTTCAGCAGGTGCGCGCGCTGGACGAGGCCGCGTTCCAGCGTCTTCCAGTCGGCGGCGGAAATGACGTAGGGAATGGGGTCCAACTGCCAAGGCCGGTCCGCACCCATCGGGTCGCCATAGACGTGGTAGGTGGCGCCGCTTTCGCGCAGCAGCCGCTGGCCCGATTCCCAGCGGCGGTCGAACTCCGGGGCGCCGAGGTCCTTCAGCCCCGCGATCAGGGGCGCGTAGTGCGGGCGCATCGCGCCGGTGGCATCGACCAGCTCGTCGTGGACGTCCGGCGACGCCTTGTAGGCGCGCATGAACGCCGGACGTTCGGTCTCCGGACGAGCGGGGCTGGGTGCGTTGGACGACATGCGGTTGCGGCCAGGCGCAGGGACGGGAAACCCACGGCGACCGACTAAGGGGCTCCGGCTGCGCCTCGACGCGCGGGAGCCTAGGAGGAAGGCGCGGCACAATCCAGCCGTCTCCTGCATCGGATTTCGCCGCGCTTCCGTCCGCAGAATACAACGAAGGCACCGAAATGAATCGGTGCCTTCGCGTTGGGGGAAGAATGGCGGTCGCGGCGGATTACTTGAGCGTCTTCTTGAGGAACTTGAGGCCCTTGACCGCGATCTCGTTCTTGGTCGGCTCCATCTTGCGCCAGATGGCGGCGGCGCGCGCGATGACCTTCACGTCCGTGGTGAAGCTCTCGATGACGACGTCGCCCTTGTATTTGATGGCCTTGAGCGCCTTGGCGATGGACTTCCAGTCGATGTGGTCGTTGCCCGGCGTGCCGCGATCGCAGCCGCAGGCGTGGAGGTGGCCGAGGTATTTGCCGGCCTTCAGGATCGCCTTGGCCGAGTCCTTTTCCTCGATGTTCATGTGGAACGTGTCGAGGTGGATACGGACCACGGGATTGTTCACCGCCTTCACCAGCTTGAGCGCCTGGTCCACGGTGTTGAGGAAGTCGGTCTCGAAGCGGTTGAGCGGCTCGACCGTGATCTGCACGCCGCGCTTCTGGGCGTATTTGCCGAGCTCCTTGAGGTTCTTCACCACGAGCGCGAAGTGCTTCTTCTTCGTCGCCTCGTCATGCGAGCCGATCAGTCCGACGACGCTGTAAACCGGTCCCATCAACGTGGGGCAGCCGAGCACCACCATGTGGTCGATCAACGCCTTGCAGTAGGTCATCGCGGTCTGCTGTTCCGCCTCGGTGCCGCGGAAGTCGCGGCCCGGTCCCATCGCGGCGCAGACGGAGCCGCAGACGAGCCCGGCCTTGTCCAGCTCGGCCTTCACATGCGCGGGATCGATGTGCGCGGGGTCTTCAATGGCGAGCTCCACGGAGTCGAAGCCCCATTTCTTGAACTGCTTGAAGAGCTTCGTGCTCTCGTTGGTGAACGGAGAGGTGAACAGGAAGGAGTTGATGCCGAATCTCATGGTGTGTTGTGCGGAAAGTTTCCGGGGACGGTAGGAGATGCCTTC
>CBFGQE010000139.1:0-7650 GCA_965650815.1 uncultured bacterium | reverse complement strand
GTTATTCTCGGCCCATGCCCAAGCTCCCGGGAATCCGCAGCCCGCTGCGTCCGCTTAACCGGAAGGAGGCGCTGCTGTGCCTGCTGGTGAACGTGGCGGCGTGTCCGGGGCTGGGCACGTATTGGGCGAGGCGTTGGGCCGGGGTGCCGCAGCTCGTGCTGGCCTTCAGCGGCTTCGGGATCTTCCTGGGCGTCTTCGGCTGGATGGTCGTGACCGCCTACCAGACGATGGAACCGGCGAGCCTGGCCGGGGAACCGATGGTGTGGTTGAAGCGGGCGCTGGGGCTCTTCGGCACGGCGTGGGTATGGGCCGCGTTCAGCGGGGCGCTGATCCTGAAGCAGACGTTGCCGGTGCTGGAGACCACGCCGCCGCCCGTGGCGTGACGGACCCGGCGGGGCGTGCGCAGGGCGTCCCGCGCCTGAGGCGATGGGCTCCGGGGGCGGAGCTGGGGTTTTGGACTGAAGCCCGCATTCCTTTCCGCCGATAGGCCAAGGGCATGGCTCAACCGAGCACCATCCTCATCGTGGACGACGAACCGCGCGGGCGCGAAACGCTGGAGGCGTTGCTGACGCCGCTGGGGCACCGGCTGGAGTTCGCCGGATCGGGCGCGCAGTCGCTCGAACAGGCCACGGCCCTGCAGCCGGACCTGATCCTGCTGGACGTGATGATGCCGGACATGGACGGCTTCGAGGTTTGCCGGCGGCTGCGGCTCGATCCCGAGCTGGGCGAGGTGCCGGTGATGCTGGTGACGGCGCTGGACGACAAGGATTCCAAGTTCAAGGGGCTGGAGGCGGGGGCGGACGATTTCATCAGCAAGCCCTATGACCGGATGGAGCTGCGGGCGCGGGTGAAAACGGTGCTGCGGTTGAACCGTTACCGGCGCCTGGTCTCGGAGCGGCGGCGTTTCGCGAACATCGCGGAGCAGTCGCCGGAGGGGTTCCTCGTGATCAACGGCGCGGGCGACATCCAATACGCGAACAGGCAGGCCAGGCTCTTTCTCGGCATTCCGGCGGACATCCCGGCGCCGGAGTGCGGCTCGTTCACGCGCTGGGCGGAGCGGCATTACCGGCGCAAGCCGGAGGTGACGTGGGACGAGTGGAACGACCCCCGCCTGACGCTGGGCAACGCGCGGTATCTGGTGCGGGCGGACGCGGATTCGTCCGAGAGCACGTGGCTGCGGGTGGAACAGCTGGAGGGCGATCCTTCGGACGGGCGGCTGCTGCATCTGCGCGACGTGACGAAGGAGATCGAGGCCTCGGGCCAGGTGCTCCAGTTCCAGAGCCTCGTCTCGCGCAAGCTGCGCAATCCCGTGGCCAGCCTGATCGGCTGCCTGGAGGTGGCGCTGGCGGATCTGCCGAAGGACTTCGATCCGGACGTGGCGGAGCTGCTGCGGCTGGGGTTCGACAGCGCGAAGCGGCTGGAGGGGGACGTGACGGACATCCTCAACTACATCGATTCGCAGCGGAAGCCGGGGCACCGGCGGAGCTTCTGCCTCGGGGAGCTGGAGGCGGCGGTGCGGCGGCTCTTCGAGGAGGTCGCGCTCACGCGGGCGCGCTTCGACATCGACCCTTCGCTGCTGGAGGAGCGCGTGGGCCTGTCGTCCGACAACGTCGCCACGATCCTGCGGGAACTGCTGGAGAACGCGCGGAACTTCCACCCCACCCAGACGCCGACCGTCGCGGTGACGGTGGAGCGGGGCGGGGACGGGAAGATCGCCCTGCGCGTCGCGGACGACGGCGTGACGCTCTCGCCCGGCCAACTGGCCCACGCCTGGGCCCCGTATTACCAGGGCAGCAAACATTCCGCGGAGGAGGCCGGCATGGGGCTCGGACTCTCCACCGTGGCCGCCATCGTGTGGAACGTGGGCGGGAACGGCCGCCTGTTGAACCGAGATCCCGGCCCCGGGGTCATCGCGGAGATCATCCTCCCGCTGCAAAGACATGGAACGCACGTCCAGGATACTCATCGTTGAAGACGACGCGCGGGGGCGCGACGTGTTGGCCGCGCTGCTGGCGCGGAGCGGGGGACAACTGCTCTTCGCCGTGGACGGCCACGAGGCGCTGGCGCTGGCGCCGGAGGTCATGCCGGACCTGGTGCTGCTGGACGTGATGCTGCCGGATCTGGACGGCTTCGAGGTCTGCCAGCGGCTGCGCGCGGAGCCGAAGCTGGCGGAGGTGCCGATCATCATGGTGACGGCGCTGGACGACCGGGAGAGCCGGCTGCGCGGCTTCGAGTCGGGCGCGGACGATTTCCTGACGAAGCCCTACGACCGGCTGGAGCTCCAGGCGCGCGTCCGTTCGGTGCTTCGCCTGAACCGATTCCGGGGGCTGGTGCACGAGCGGGAAAAGTTCGCCGAGCTGTTCAACCATTCGCCCGACGGGCTGATCGTCACGCACCTCGACGGCGGGCTGATGCTGGCGAATCCGGCGGTGCGCGCGCTCCTCGGGGCCTCGGGCCAGAAGGAGCCGCCGGGCCACATCGCCGACATGGTGGCCGGGGCCAGGCGCGAGGAGTTCGGCGGATGGCTGGAGAAGGTTTCCGGCGCGGCGGGCGACCACCTGTATCTGGAGACGGAGTTCGTGACCCTGGAGCGGAAGGCGTTCCCCGTGGAGCTGAGCGCGCGGCGCTTCCTGTGGGTGGACCAGCCGGCGATCCAGATCCACGTGCGCAACGTGTCGGACGAGAAGCTGGTGCAGGCGAAGTTCCTCCGGGCGCAGCGGCTGGAGAGCATCGGCACGCTGACGGGCGGGATCGCGCACGACCTGAACAACATCCTCACGCCCATCCTCGCCTCGCTGCGCTTCCTGAAGGACGACCTCAGGGAGCATCCCTCGAAGCGCTGGGTGGAGCTGATGGAGACGAGCGCGTTGCGGGGCGCGGGCATCATCCAGCAGATCCTCGCCTTCACCCGGGGCGCGGGCGGGCGGCACGAGCCGCTGCGGGTGAAATACGTCTTCGAGGAGCTGCAGCGGATCATCCGCGAGACCTTCCCCTCCACCATCGAGCTGCGCGTCTCCGTCGCGCCGGACACGGGCATGATCCGGGGCGACAACACCCAGATCCAGCAGGTGCTGATGAACCTGAGCGTGAACGCCCGCGACGCCATGGCCGACGGGGGGCTGCTCAAGATCGAGGCGCGCAACCGCCGCATCGACGCCATCCTGGCCGCCCAGATCAACGGCGCGACGCCGGGCGACTACGTCTGCATCACCGTGTCCGACACCGGTTGCGGCATGTCGCCCGAGGTGAAGGAGCAGATCTTCGAGGCCTTCTACACGACCAAGCCCGTGGGCAAGGGCACCGGCCTCGGGCTCTCCACCGTCCGCTCCATCGTCGAGAGCCACGCGGGCTACATCTCCGTGGAGAGCGAGGTGGGGCGCGGCTCGATCTTCACCCTGCTCCTGCCGGCCGTTCCGGTCGGCGAAGCGGCCCGGAACGACGCGTCCGCCGCGCCGAACCTGCCGCGCGGCGAGGGCGAGCACCTGCTGGTGGTGGAGGACGATCCGGCCATCTCCGAGATCCTGAAGGGCACGCTGGAACGCAGCGGCTACCGCGTGACCGTGGCGGGCGACGGTCCGGAGGCCGTGGCGGTGGCCGCGCGCGAGGCGGCTTCGCTGAGGCTGGTGCTCGTCGATTCGACGCTGCCGGTGCTCTGCGGTTTCCCGCTCGTGCGCACGCTGCAGCGGCTGGTGCCGCCGTCGTCCATCTTCGTGATGTGCGACGGGCTCACGCAGGCGCGGCTGACGGAGCAGCTGGGGGAGGCGGGCGCCGGCTTCCTGGTGAAGCCCTTCTCGGCCGAGCAGCTCCTGAACACCGTGGCCTCGGCCCTGCAGGACCAGCGGGTCAGGTCGTCGGAGGAGCTGCGGACGCTGCGGGAGTTCCCTGCCCGGCTGCTTGAGCCTGCCGGTGCCAGATGTAGCGCGACATGATCGCGCGCAGCGCGGCCGTCAGCGGGATGGCCAGCACGCCGCCGAGGATGCCCCCGAGCAGCGTCGTGCCCACCACCACCGCGATGATGATCGTGAGCGGATGCAGCCCCACGCGGTCGCCGATGATCTTCGGCGAGATGACGAAGCCCTCCAGCGCGTTCACCACGGCGAAGAGCACCGGCACCAGCGCCACGCGCCAGTCGCCGAACTGCACGACCGCGAGGATCGTCGCGGGCACCAGGCTCATGGCCACGCCCAGGTAGGGGATGATCCCCAGGATGCCCGCCATCACGCCGAGCAGCAGCGCGTAGTTCAGCCCCATGGAGAAGAACCCGGTCGTCAGCAGGATGCCGGAGCACATCGCCACCAGCACCTGGCCCCGGAAGAAGACGATGAGGCTGTCGTTCACCGAGTTGATCACGAAGACCAGCTCCTCCTTCGGCCGCCCCTCGGGCACCGGCAGGTAGTTGGTCCAGCTGTCCTGGATGCCCTTTTTCTCCAGCAGGAAATAGAAGGCGTAGATCGGCACCAGGGCCAGGCCGAGGATCCAGCCCAGCACCCCGGCCGCCTGCTTCACCCGCGCCAGCATCCACTGGCCGACCTCGGGCAGCACGGCGCCGCCCTTTTCCACGACGAACTGCGCGATCTCCCGCACAAGCTTGGAGTCCACCTGCCCGGTCGCCGTCGGTCCGAGCACGGCGGCGACCACGTTCGTCGCGACCGCTTCCGCCTGGTTGGTCGAGACGTTGGACGTCGCGGCGTGCGGGGCGGGGTCGGGACCGGGAGCCGGAGCGGAGGCCGTGTTGGTCCGGGCCGAATCCAGGTAGAGGTGCCAAAGCGGCTCCAGCCGCTGGAACGCGCGGGTGCCCTCCACCTTTTCGATCAGCTTCCGCGTGTAGGTCGGCGTCTCCTTGACCAGCGCGCCGGTCTCCACCACCAGCCGGGGCACCACCGTGCCGAGCATGCCGAGCACGAACATCACCCCCACGAAGAACACCACCACGATGGCGCGCGTCCGGGGCACGCCCTTCGTCTGCAACCAGTCCACCAGCGGGTCCAGCAGGTAGGCGACGACGCCCGCGATGGCCAAGGGCAGCAGCACCGGGCTCAGCCGGTGCAGCAGCCAGCTCAGCCCGAGCATGGAGAAGAAGACGAACGCGGCCACCACCCCGACGGCCATCGTGGCCACGCCGAACCAGATGATGCGGGCCTGCGTCCTGGAGGGCGGGGGGAAGTTCATGCGGTTATTGGCCCAGTTGCTTCGACTTCGCCGACGCGGCGCGCACGGCGTTCATCAACGCCGCGCGCAGCCCGCCCTTCTCCAGCTCGTGCAGGCCCTCGATGGTCGTGCCGCCGGGGCTCGTCACCATGTCCTTGAGCGCGCCGGGATGCTGCCCGGTCTCCAGCACCATCTTGGCCGCGCCCAGCAGCGTCTGCGCGGCGAGCTTGGTGGCGATGTCGCGCGGCAATCCCGCCGCCACGCCGCCGTCGCTCAAGGCCTCGATCATCTGGAACCCGTAGGCCGGGCCGCTGCCGCTCAGGCCGGTCACGGCGTCGAGCAGCTTCTCCTTCACCTCCACCGCCACGCCCACGGCGGAGAGCAGCGCGCTCGCCGTCTGGAGATCCTCCGGTCGCGCCTTCGTTCCGGCGGAGTAGCCGGAGGCTCCCGCACCGACGAGCGCGGGCGTGTTCGGCATCACGCGGATCACTCGCGCCCCGACGGGCAGCCCCGCCTCCAGCTTTTCCAGCGTGATGCCGGCGGCGATGGAGACCAGCAGATGGTCGGCGGTGAAGGCGGGTTTGATCTCGGCGAGGACCGCCGCGACCTGGTCGGGCTTCACCGCGAGCACGAGCACCTTGGCGGAGAAGGCGACCTCGAGATTGGTGGGAAAGACCGTGCCGCCGGTGTCCTTGGCGAAGGCCTCGCGCGCGCCAGGATGGACGTCGCTGGCGAAGAGCGCGCCTGGCTCGGCGACGCCTTTGGCGACGAGCCCCTTGGCGAGCGCACCGGCCATCTTGCCGGCTCCGAGAAATCCGAGTGTCAGCTTGGCGGACATGCGGCGGGTTGTAGCAGGCACCCCCGGCACGGACAACGGAATAGGGCCTGGAAGATCGCGCCGCGATTGGAGCCCGGTCCCGGTCCCGCTTCCGCCCGCGGCGCCTTGGCCCCGGTTGCGAACGGGAGGAACTGTCTGGAATGAGTTTTCGCGCCTTTCGCCCGTGACGTCCGGGAGCATGAAATGGCCCCGCTAAACGCTTGAGCCGGTGCGGCGGCCTGCAACCATTCTTCCAGAATGAGTTTGGACGCCTGCCTGACCCGCCAACGCACCCGCATCGTCGCCACCCTTGGCCCTGCCAGCAGCAACGAGCCCACGCTCCGCGCCATGATCCTCGCGGGGCTCAACGTCGTCCGGATCAACTTCTCCCACGCCAAGCCCGAAGTCGTGCGCGAGCAGCTTTCGCTCGTCCGCCGTCTCTCCGCCGAGCTGAAGCAGCCCATCGGCATCCTCGGCGACCTGCGAGGCCCGCGCATCCGCGTCGGCGAAATGTCCGGCGGTCAGATCCTGCTGGAGAACGGTGGCGAGATCGTCGTTTCCCCCAAGCCCATCATGGGCACCCCGGCCCGCATCAGCGTCTCCTATCCCGGATTGGTCGCCGATCTGGAGCCCGGAGCCGACCTGTTGCTGGACGACGGCAACCTGCTGCTGCGCGTGCAGCGCTTCACCGCCGAGGGCGACATCGTCTGCCGCATCGTCCGTGGCGGCCTGCTCTCCAGCAATCGCGGCATCAACCTCCCCGGCCGCAAGGTCGGCCTGCCTTCCGTCACCGAGAAGGACCTCGCCGATCTCGACCTGATGATCGCGGAGAAGTTCGACTTCGTGGCGCTGTCCTTCGTCCAGTCCGCCGCCGACGTGCGCCTGCTCAAGGACGAGATGCGCAAGCGCGGCGCGGAGATCCCCATCATCGCCAAGATCGAGAAGAAGAGCGCCGTGGACGACATCCGCGAGATCGTCCAGGAGGCCTACGGCATCATGGTCGCGCGCGGCGACCTCGCCATCGAGATGAGCCTGGCCGACGTGCCCATCGCCCAGAAGCAGATCATCCAGGCCTGCCTGCTCTCCGCCACGCCCGTCATCACCGCCACGCAGATGCTGGAGTCGATGACCACGAACCACAAACCCACCCGCGCCGAGGCCTCCGACGTGGCCAACGCCATCCTCGACGGCACCGACGCCATCATGCTCTCGGGCGAATCCGCCATCGGCAAATATCCCGTGGAAACCATCCAGATGATGGCGTCCATCGCCCGGCGCGTGGAAGGCGCGCTCACGCAGAAGGAGATCCCGTCGTTTCCCGTGGAGCACGAGAGCTGGACCGTGCGCAGCGCGGTCTCCGCCTCCTGCCAACGCATCGCCAGCAAGCTCAAGGCGAAGGCGATGGTCGCCTACACCGAGTCCGGCGCGACCGCGCGCTGGATCATGTGCCATCGCCCCGAGACGCCGCTGCTCGCGCTCTGCCCCGACGAAGCGATCCGCCGTCGCCTGGCCCTGAGCTGGGGCGTGCAGACGCGTTTGGCGGGCAAGGTGAACTCCTTCTCCGAAATGCAGCAGGTGGCCCTCGAATCCGTGAAGGCCGAGCACTTGGCCCGCCCCGGCGACATCATCACCGTCTCCGCCGGCCAGCCCTTCGGCGAACCCGACGGGACGAACATCCTCTGCGT
>CBFGQE010000138.1:0-7653 GCA_965650815.1 uncultured bacterium | reverse complement strand
ATCTCCTGCCGCCCGTGGTCTGGAGCCCCGTGACCAACACCGTGGCCGACGGCACTGGCCAGTTCTTCCTCCACGACTCCGCGCCGGCCACGTCCCCCCTGCGCTTCTTCCGCATCGCCGCGCCTTGAACGAAACCAAGGAGCGCGGACGGTCTCGTCCGCGAGTTCAGCCACTTCGGAATATACGGCAGCAATCGTCGTTGGGCGCGGCTTGGCGGACGAGATCGTCCGCGCTTCTGTCACATCGTCCCTCCACTTCGGCTGCCTGCTTGCCCTCGACCCGCATTCCCCGACAGTCTCCGCGCGTCTATCTGACCGCTTGAAACGATTCCAACCATACTACCGCCATCTCTGGGCGGTGAAGACGCCGTTCCTGCTCGGCCTGCTCTGCGGCCTGATCTACGCCGTCGCCAGCGGCTTCGGCCTGCCCTTCGTGACCAAGGCGGTGCTGCCGCAGCTCTTCAAGCCGCAGGGTTCCTGGCTCCTGGCCGAGAAGGATCTGGCCGAACCCGCCGAGCTGGCGCGCAAGCTGAAGACGGACACGAACGCCGTCTCGGTCCACCTGCGATCCCGGCTCTCGGCGGCGAGCGCCACCGCTCTGGAGGCCTGGCCCAGCACCAATTCCACCCTGCCCCGCGCGGCGATGGAACCGCTGGTGCGGAGCCTGAACCAGATCATCGAGGACGCCCCGCTCTGGGACGAACAGCGCTTCCAGGACGTGGCCCTGCGCGACGCCACCAAGTCTTTGACCCAAGCGCCCGCGAGCCCGGACACCACCGCGCGCCTCAACCGGATGCTGCTTCAGGACGCCTACCCGCAGGAGCTTACCCGAGAGAAAACCCTCATGGACTGGGTGCGCGAACAGCTCGGCACGATCTCGCCGTCGCGGCTGCTGCTGATCACCTGCCTCTGGATTCCGGTCGTTTTCGCCATCCGCGGCGTCGCGGGCTACGCGAATTCGTGCCTCACCACCTACACCGGACTGCGTGTGCTGGAATCGATCCGCCTGGACCTCTTCGCCAAGCTCCAGTCGCTGCCGCTCGCCTTCTTCCACCGCAACAAGTCCGGCGATCTTCTCGCCCGCTTGATGAGCGACACCGAGCTGCTGCGCCAGGTGGTCGTGCAGAACTCGAACGAGCTGATCAAGCAACCGGCCACCCTGTTGGCGGCGGTGGGATTCCTCGGCTACCAGGCCTGGGAGGACCGCAGCCTCATGCTGGTGCTGATCGCCGTCGTCTCCATCCCGGTCTGCGTGTCGATCATCCGCCTGGTCGGCAAGCGGCTCACCCGCCGGGCCCGGCAGCTCCAGGCCCACGGCGGCGACCTCACGGCCACGCTCACGGAGACGCTCCAGTCGCCCCTGGAGATCCGCGCCTACAATCTCCAGGAGCGCCAGATCGGTCTCTTCCGCCAGCGCATCCGCGAGCTGCTCCGGCTTTCCATGAAGGTCGTGCGCTACAAGCAGGCCATCTCGCCGGCCATCGAAACGGTCGCGGCCACCGGTTTCGCCCTCGCGCTCTACGCCGGCGTGAGGCAGGGCATGGACCTGGAGACCTTCATGTCGCTGGGCATGGCGCTCTACCTGGCCTACGAACCGGTCAAGCGCCTCGGCATGATCCATTCGCACCTGCGCCAGGGCGAAGCCGCGCTGGACCGCATCGAGTTCATCCTGCACGAGCCCGACACCCTGCCCGATCCGGCACAACCGGTGAAACCCGCCGTGCCGCGCCAAGGGCTCCGCTTCGAGAACGTCACCTTCGCCTACGACCAGGAACCCGTGCTGCGCGGCATCGACGTTTCTCTCACCGTCGGCCAGGCGGTCGCGCTGGTCGGACCGAGCGGAGCGGGCAAGACCACCTTCGCCCAGTTGATCCCGCGCTTCTACGATCCGGGCTCCGGCCGCATCACGCTGGATGGAACCGATCTCCGGGCCTTGGCCAAGACCGACCTGCGCTCCCTGATCGCCGTGGTGCCCCAGACGCCCTCGCTCTTCCACGGCACTCTCGCCGACAACATCCGCGTGGGCCGGTTGAACGCCACCGACGAAGAAGTCCGCGCCGCCGCCCGCAAGGCGTTCCTCGGCGACTTCATCGACAGCCTGCCGCGCGGCTACGAAACCTTGGTCGGAGAACGCGGTGCTTCGTTGTCCGGAGGCCAGCGCCAACGCGTGGCCATCGCCAGAGCCTTCCTGAAGGACGCGCCCATCCTGATCCTCGACGAGGCGACCAGCGCGCTCGATTCCGAGAGCGAAGCGATGGTGGGCGAGGCCCTGAAGGAACTGATCCAGGGCCGGACCACCATCATCATCGCCCATCGCTTCAGCTCCATCGGGCTCGCGCAGCGCGTGCTCGTCTTCGAACAGGGCCGCATCACCGGCGACGGCACCTCGGAGGAACTGGCCCAGACCCATGCGGTCTATCGGCGCATGGTCGAACTGCAACGGCTCGGCTGAAGCCCGGCCTTTTCCTCACCCGGCTCCCTTCTCACCCCGCCCGCGCCGCGTCGTCCGCCGCCCACTTGCCCCGGAGCCGACCGGCGATGGCCCGGGCGAACTCCCGTTCGCGCCCCTGCCAGCCCCGCAGCGCGCAGTAGTGCCGCAGCAGGCGCAGCGCGGAGAACCACGCCGCCCGGCGGAATCCGCGCACATGCCGTGCGAACCGGTGGAAATCCTCCACCGCCCTCAGCCAACCCATCGGCACGATGACGCGCCGCGCCCGGTCCAGATCGATGAACCACGGCCTTCCCTGCGCATCGAGCAGGACGTTGTTGATCGTCAGGTCGCCGTGCCGCCAACCCGCTTCGTGCAGCCTCGCGATCGCCTCGGCCACGAGCCGCACGCTGGTCGGCGAGATGGAGCACGCGGGATCGGCGGCGCAACGGGCCAGCGTGACGGCCCCGGGCACCTCCTGCACCACGAGATACCCGACGACCGGAAGCCATCCCTTCCGCACCACTCCGGCGGCGAAGACCCGCGGCGACGGAATCCCCGCGCGTTCCAGCGCGACGGCGCAGCGCAACGCCCGCATCGGGGCCGCACCGCGCACCGCGTCGCGCCAACGGGCCGATGGCTTGGCGTAGTTGGTCCGGCGCAACAGCACGGCGGTCCCGCCGGACAGCGTGAGACGGACGAGCGTCACCAAGGGAGTGTCGCGCAGCAGCGCCTCCCGCCGCGCCAGCATCCGGTCCGGCCCTTCCAGCACTTCGCGGAGCCCGACCGGTTCCGGCGACCGGACCCGCCAACGCACGGGCCCCGTCCGGAGACTCTCCAGGCGTTCGGCGGCAGCGGACGATGGCGGACGTGTTTTGGTTTCGGGCCTCAAGACCGCGACCTGATACCGGGTTGATTAAAGAAAGTCGTTCCCCAAAAGTTCGTCCGTGACCGAATCGACCGCCCCGCAGCACCGCCCGCCCGCCCCGCCATCTCGCCGATGGCTGCGCGAGGTCCGGCACGTCTGGCTGGGAGGCTGGACCCGGCTGCGCCGCCGCCTCGGGCTCCTGCTCGCCGTCTATCTCGCCGGGCTGGGCCTGGTCTGGTTCGCGGGCGACACCGACCGGACCATTCTGGACCAGATCCATCTGGAAAACCGGGATTCCCTGACCGCCAAAGCCGACTTCATCAGCGATTCGAGCGACCTGGTGCTGGCCGTTCCGGTATCCATCGCGCTCTGGCTCTACGGCGCGGCGCGCGGCCGGGTTCGCTGGAGGAAGCTCGGCTTGGCCTGCTTGATGGCGGCACTGATGGGCGGGCTGCTGGTCCAGATCGGGAAACACCTCGCCGGCCGCCCGCGTCCCGACGCCGTCGCCGCCTATCCGGAACGCCTCTACGGCCCCACCGGCAAGAGCAAGCTCCACTCCTTCCCCTCCGGCCACACCGGGACCTCCACGGCCACCGGGGCGTCCCTCGTGGCCGCCGGACCGGTGATGATCGTCCCGGCCACGCTCTACGCCGGCGTCACCGGCTGGTCGCGGATGCAGCTGCGCAAACACTACCCGCTCGACGTGGCCACCTCGCTGGTGATCGGCACCGTGGTCGGTTTCTGCTTCGCCAGCGCCGTGCCCGGATCGCCGGTCCGCCTGAGTCGCCGTCGCCGGTCGGCCCGGAGCCGCATCGCCGGTTCGCCCAAGATCGCACCGGCCTCATGAACGCAGTGCAACCGACTCCATCGGCCCGTCCGCTGCGGATCAAGCTGCTTGGCAAATACTGGCCCGGCCATGACGGCGAGGGCTGGCCCGAGAAGTTCCCCGGAGGACGTCCGGTCTGGGGCAACTGCCACTTCGTGTTTGACCGGAACTGTCGCGACTACGATTGGCTCGTCGTCTATGGCGAGATGCCCTCGGTGCGCGGCGAGCGGCATCCGCTCTGGGTGGAACCGCTTGCCTGCCCTCGCGAGAACACGCTCTTCATCACCTACGAACCTTCGACGATCAAAGTCTATGGCTCCCGCTTCCTGGCCCAGTTCGGCTGGGTGTTGACCAGCCAGGAGCCCTGGGTCATCCGCCATCCCGGCGCGATCTTCGGTCAACCGGGCTTCCTCTGGTATTACGCCTTCAGCCAGCCGCGCGGCAGCTACGATGCCCTCGTCCGCAACGTGCCGCTGGCCAAGACCGGCGAGATCTCCGCCGTCTGCTCCGTCAAGCGCCAGCGCAACACCCTTCACCGCCGCCGCTATGACTTCGTCATGGGCCTCAAGCAGCGGCTGCCCGAGATGGAGCTCTTCGGTCGCGGCATCCGCCCCGTCGAGGACAAGGCCGACGCGCTCGATCCCTACAAATACCACGTCGCCATTGAAAACTTCCTCGGCCCGCACCACTGGACCGAGAAGCTGGCCGATCCCTTCCTCGGTGCCTGCATGCCCGTCTATTACGGCTGCCCCAACGCGGAGGACTATTTCCCGCCGGAAAGCTTCCTCCGCGTGGACATCGACCGCATCGACGAAGCCGCGGAGACCATCCAACGCGCCATCCGTGACCGGCTCTACGAGAAGAATCTTTCGGCTGTGCTCGAAAGCCGCCGCCGGGTCCTGGAGGAATACGGTCCCGTGCCGCTCATCTCCCGCATCGTCAACGAGCGGCACCGCGCGTCCGCCCCGCCGCCTGGTCCCGACGACGCGATCCTGAGCCGCCACGCGTTCCGGCGCAGCGGAGTCGCCAACCTCGCCGGCTCCGCGTGGGATTGGACCACCGTGACGCTGCGCCATCGGCTGGGGCTCGTGCCCAAAGCTCCGCGTTGAGCGCCCATCACTGGCGGCACCATTGACAGTCTTCGCGCACCGCTGATTGACTCGACTTCCCCGTCGGCGTTCCACCGGCGGCAACCCGTTCACAGAACAGCATGAGCAACACTCCCGGCGTGGCGGCCATCGGCTGCGGTTATTGGGGCAAGAACCTCGTCCGCAACTTCCACAAGCTCGGCGCGCTCCGCGTCGTCTGCGACCCGACCGATGCCGGCCGCGCCAAGGCCGCCGAACTCGCCCCCGGAATTCCAGTCTGCAAGTCCATCGAGGAGGTGCTGGCCATGCCGGGCATCGACGGAGTCGCCCTCGCAACGCCTGCCGTCACGCATTTGCCGCTCGCGAAGCAATGCCTCGCGGCCGGAAAGGACGTGTTCGTCGAGAAGCCGATGGCCATGAGTTCCACCGAAGGCCGTGAGATGCTGGCGGCGGCCAAAGCGGCCAACCGCGTCCTCATGGTCGGACACATCTTGGAATACCATCCGGCTGTGCTCGCGCTGCGGAAGCTGATCGCCGAGGGCCGCTTGGGCCGCATCCGCTACATCTATTCGAACCGGCTGAACTTCGGGAAAATCCGCACCGAGGAGAACGCCCTTTGGAGCTTCGCACCGCACGATGTCGCGGTGATTCTCCGGCTCGTCGGAGCTTTGCCCGAGGAGGTTTCCTGCCGGGGGGCGGCCTTCGTTCACGGGCACCTCGCGGACGTCACAGTGTCCACCCTCCACTTCGCGGAGAACGTCCACGCCCACATTTTCGTGAGCTGGCTGAACCCGTTCAAGGAACAGAAGCTCGTCGTCGTGGGCACCGAACGCATGGCCGTCTTCAACGACATGGCTCCCGCCGAGGAGAAGCTCCTGCTCTACAACCAGCACGTCACCGTGCAGGACGGACAGCCCATCCTGCACAGCCAGGACGTGGAGAAGATCGCCATCGAGAAAGCCGAGCCGCTCGAAGCCGAGTGCCGCGACTTCCTTGAGTGCATCGCCACGCGCCGCGCCCCGTTGAGCGGCGGCGAGACCGGACTGCGTGTGCTCCAAGTCCTGGAAGCCTGCCAACAGTCGATGGACCAGCAAGGACGCGGCGTGCGGCTGTCGAGGGAGGACGCACCATGAGCTTCTTCGCCCATGAAACCGCCGTCATCGACCAGCCCTGCGAGATCGGGGAAGGCACGCGCATCTGGCACTTCGCCCACGTCTGCGCGCAGGCGAAGATCGGAAGGCACTGCAGCTTCGGCCAGAACACCATGGTCGGCGACGGCGTCCGCATCGGCGACAACGTGAAGGTGCAGAACAATGTCGCCATCTACTCCGGCGTGGAGGTCGAGGACGACGTTTTCCTGGGGCCCTCCTGCGTTTTGACGAACATCAGCAATCCGCGCTCCCAGATCGTCCGGAAGAAGCTCTACGAGAAGACGCTCATCCGGCGCGGCGCGAGCGTCGGGGCCAACGCCACCATCGTCTGCGGCACCACCATCGGCCGCTACGCATTGATCGGCGCGGGCGCGGTCGTCACCCAGGACGTGCCCGACTACGCGCTGATGCTTGGCGTGCCCGCGCGGCAACATGGCTGGGTCAGCCGTCATGGCCATCCACTCCGACCGGACGCGGCTGGCAAGCTCGTCTGCCCCGAATCGGGCTGGAGCTACGTCGAGGAGAACGGCAGGCTGCGCTGCGTGGAGCAGGACGAGGAAGCACCGTTGCCCGAGGCACTGCGCGAAGGCCGCGAAGGCTACCGACATTTCAGCCCCAAAGCCTGAGCGACCGGAAAGCGGGGCTTTTCGTTGTTCCCTGCCACCGGGATTTCTGGTTAACCACAACCCACATGCAAGTTCCGCTGCTGGACCTCAAGGCGCAGTATCGCGCCATCAAGCCCGACATCGACCAGGCCATCGCCCGGGTCATGGAATCCCAGTATTTCATCCTCGGTCCGACGGTGCAGCAGTGCGAGGAGAAGCTGGCCCCGTATTGCGGCAGCGCCCACGCCATCGGCGTCTCCTCCGGAACCGACGCCCTGCTGGTCGCGCTCATGGTCGAGGGCATCGGCCCGGGCGACGAGGTGATCACCTCCCCGCATTCCTTCTTCGCCACCGCCGGCTGCGTCGCCCGTGTGGGGGCCAAACCCGTCTTCGTGGACATCGATCCCGAGACCTACAATCTCCGGCCGGACCTGATCGAAGCCGCCATCACGCCCCGCACCAAGGCGATCATCCCCGTCCACCTCTTCGGCCAGATGGCCGACATGGACCCGATCATGGAAATCGCCCAGCGCCGCAATCTGGTGGTGATCGAGGACGCCGCCCAGGCCATCGGTTCCGAATACAAGGGACGCCGCGCCGGCTCCATCGGCCACTACGGCTGCTTCTCCTTCTTCCCGTCCAAGAACCTCGGCTGCGCCGGCGACGGCGGCCTCGTCACCGCGTGCGA
>CBFGQE010000137.1:0-7659 GCA_965650815.1 uncultured bacterium | reverse complement strand
GTGGTGGGAACCAAGGCCGATTCGACCAATGACCTCGCCGAATTGTCCGCGCTCCTGGAGGCCGAGCCCAAGGACGGCGCGTCCGATCTCTGGCTGGTCCTCCTCGGCCACGGCACCTTCGCGGCCGGCGAGGCCAAGTTCAACCTGCGCGGCCCCGACCTCTCCGCCACGAATCTCGTCCAGCAGCTCCAGCCCTTCACCCGGCCTGTCGCCGTCGTCGCCTGCTTCTCGGCCAGCGGCGCGTTCCTCAAGCCCCTCGCCGCGCCCAACCGCGTCGTGCTCACCGCCACGCGCAGCGGTTCGGAGGCGAACTATTCGCGCTTCGGCAAACACTTCGCCGACGCCATCGCCTCGCCCGTTGGCGATCTCGACAAGGACGGACAAGTCTCGCTGCTGGAAGCCTTCATCCTCGCCTCGGCCCGGACCGCCGAGTTCTACAAGACCGAGGGGCGTCTCGCGACCGAGCACGCGTTGCTCGACGATTCCGGCGACGGCCTCGGCGTGGAAGGCGATTGGTTCCAGGGCGTCCGGGTGGTGAAAAAGGCCCGCAACGACGCGCCGGTTGATGGAGCCTTGGCCAACCGCTTCGTCCTCCTGCCCAGCGCGACGGAACGTGCGTGGAGCGACGAGTTCCGATCCCGCCGCAGCCAGCTGGAATCCGAAATCGAAAAGCTCCGCGCCGCCAAAGCCACGCTGAAACCCGAGGACTACTACGCCCGGCTCGAACCCATCGTCCACGCCCTGGCTGCCAGCTACGCGCAGGCCGAAGGCCGCATCGCCGTGCCCGCGCCCAAGCCCAGCGGCGAGATCGTGCTCCAAGCCAGCGAAGCCCAGGTCCACGGCAACCGGCTGCGCTACGAACCCCAGCCGCACAAGAACACCCTCGGCTACTGGACCGACCGCAACGACTGGGCCTCGTGGACCTTCGTCGCCGACAAGGCCGGACCCTACACGCTCTCCATCCTCCAAGCCTGCGGCAAAGGCAGCGGCGGCAGCACGGTCGAGTTCGCCGTGGGCGGCAGCCGCGTCGAGGTCGTCGTCGAAGACACCGGCGCTTTCACGAACTTCATCCCGCGCAGCTTCGGCACCAATGCCCTGACCCTCGCCGCCGGGACCAACACCCTCAGCGTCCGCGCCCTGACCAAACCCGGCGTCGCCGTGATGGACCTCCGCGAAGTGACCCTCGCTCCGGTGAAACCACCGTCGCAGAACGGCCCTCCCGGTCCGTGACACAAAGTTCGGAAGACGCCGTCGCCGTGGCGCACGGCCGGCCCATTCGGGGTCCGTTCTTTCCTTTGCCAAAGCCGCCGGGTCTTCCTTAACAATCGCCCCGCGCTTATGTCGAAAAACCACCCCGCCCCGACGCCCGCGACCCGCCAGTTCAAGAAACTGATGGCCGCGAACCGCTCCGAAATCGCCGTCCGCATCTTCCGCGCGGGCACTGAGCTGGGGCTCCGCACCGTGGCCGTCTATGCGCAGGAGGACCGGTTCTGCATCCACCGGTTCAAGGCGGACGAATCCTACCTCGTCGGCTCGGGCAAGGGTCCCGTCGCCGCCTACCTCGACATCCCGAGCATCGTCGCCGTGGCCAAGGAGAAGGGCGTGGACGCGATCCATCCCGGCTACGGTTTCCTCAGCGAGAACCCCGCCTTCGCCCGCGCCTGCGCCGAGGCCGGCATCGTCTTCGTCGGTCCCCGGCCCGAGTTGCTCGACATGATGGGCGACAAGACCGCCGCCCGCGCCGTGGCCCAGCGCATCGGGGTTCCCGTGCTGCCCGGCACGGACGATCCCATCGCGGACCGCGACCTGGCCTTGAAGTCGGCCAAGCAGATCGGCTTCCCGCTCATCATCAAGGCGGCCTTCGGCGGCGGCGGACGCGGGATGCGCGTGGTGAAGAAGGAGAGCGAACTGTCGCAGCTCCTCGACGAGGCCCAGGGCGAAGCCGGACGCGCCTTCGGCAATCCCGCCGTCTTCCTGGAGAAATACATTCCCCGCGCGAAGCACATCGAGGTGCAGATCCTCGGCGACCAGCACGGCAACGTCATCCATCTCCACGAGCGCGATTGCTCGGTGCAGCGCCGCCACCAGAAGGTCGTGGAAGTCGCGCCGTCCTTCGGCCTGCCGGAGAACGTCATCAAGGAACTGTGCGACGCAGCGGCGCGCATCGCCCGCGAGATCCGCTACGACAACGCGGGCACGATCGAATTCCTCTACGACCTGGACCGGCACGAGTGGTTCTTCATCGAGATGAACCCGCGCATCCAGGTGGAGCACACCGTCACCGAGGTGATCACGGGCATCGACCTCGTGCGGTCGCAGATCCTCATCGCGCAGGGCCACAGCCTGACTTCGCGTGAAGTCGGGATGCCCGCGCAGAACGAGATCCCGCGCAACGGCTATGCCATCCAGTGCCGCATCACCACGGAGGACCCGGAGAACAAGTTCATGCCGGACTACGGCAAGATCCTGGCTTACCGCTCGCCCGGCGGTTTCGGCATCCGGCTCGATGGCGGCATGGGCTACTCGGGCTCGGTGATCACGCCGTTCTACGACTCCATGCTGGTGAAGATGATCGCCAGCGGCCGCACCTACGAGATCACGATGGACCGGATGGACCGCGCGCTGCGCGAGTTCCGCATCCGCGGCGTGAAGACGAACATCCCGTTCCTCGAGAACGTCGTGCGGCATCCCGAGTTCCAGAGCGGCCAGGCCACCACCACGCTGATCGACACCACGCCGGAGCTGTTCAAGTTCAAGGGCCGGAAAGACCGCGCGACCAAGCTGCTCAACTTCCTCGGCGACGTCATCGTCAACGGCAACAAGCACGCCAAGGGCTACAAGCCGGCCAAGGCGCTGGAGCAGCCCGCCGCGCCGAGATTTTCGCTGGCGACGCCCCGGCCCAAGGGCACCCGTGACCTCCTGCTGGAACTCGGCCCCAAGAAGTTCGCCGAGTGGACCCTCAAGCAGAAGCGACTGCTCGTCACCGACACCACCTTCCGCGACGCCCACCAGTCGCTCATGGCCACGCGCGTCCGCAGCTACGACATGCTCGCCTGCGCCGACGCCATGGCCCATCGCCTGGGCGACGCCAAGACCGGCCTCTTCTCCCTGGAGATGTGGGGCGGCGCGACCTTCGACACCGCGATGCGCTTCCTCAACGAGGACCCGTGGGAACGCCTGCGCCAGCTCCGCGAGAAGGTGCCGAACATCTGCTTCCAGATGCTCTTCCGCGGCTCCAACGCCGTCGGCTACTCGAACTATCCCGACAACGTCGTGGCCGGCTTCGTGAAGCACGCCGCCGCGTCGGGCATGGACATCTTCCGCATCTTCGATTCGCTGAACTACCTGCCCAACCTCCGCGTGGCGATGGACGCCGTGCAGGACACGCACGCCATCTGCGAGGCCGCCATCTGCTACACGGGCGACATCCTCGACGAGAAGCGCGACAAGTATTCGCTCAAATACTACATCAAGCTCGCCAAGGAGCTGGAGAAGATGGGCGCGCACTTCCTCGCGATCAAAGACATGGCCGGCCTCTGCCGTCCCTTCGCCGCCAAGAAGCTGGTGAAGGCGCTGCGCGAGGAGATCGGGCTGCCGATCCACTTCCACACCCACGACACCGCCGGCGTGCAGGCTTCGGCCATCCTCAACGCCTGCGAGGCCGGCGTGGATGTCGTCGATCTCGCCATCTCCTCGATGTCCGGCAGCACCTCGCAGCCGAACCTCAACTCCGTCGCCGAGGCGCTCCAGAACACGCCGCGCGACACCAAGCTCGACGCCGGCACTCTCCAGGAATTCGCCGATTACTGGGAAAAGGTCCGCGAGCTCTACACGCCGTTCGACACCGCGCCCAAGACCGGCAGCGCCGAGGTCTATCTCCACGAAATGCCCGGCGGCCAATACACCAACCTCAAGGAACAGGCCGCCAGCATGGGCGTTTCCCACCGGTGGCCCGAGATCGCGCGCGGCTACGCCGACGTGAACCAGCTCTTCGGCGACATCGTGAAGGTGACGCCGTCCAGCAAGGTCGTGGGCGACATGGCGCTCTTCCTCTTCAGCAAGGGCATCAAGGCGTCCGACGTCGTCAATCTGGAGCCCGGTTCCACGCCGTTCCCCGAGAGCGTCATCGACATGCTCAGCGGCGGCCTCGGCTGGCCCGAGGGCGGTTGGCCCGCCGACATCCAGAAGGTCGTGCTTGGCGACAAACGCGCCGCCGAAGCCCGGAAGAACTACGAGAAGGGCGTCGTGCCCGGCGCCGTCGCCACGCCCGCGAACTTCAAGAAGATCCGCGAAGAGCTGGCCGACAAGCTCCGCCGCGAGCCGACCGACGACGACGTCTATTCCTACCTGATGTATCCGCAGGTGTTCCTGGACTTCGCCAAACACCAGCGCGAGTTCAGCAACGTCAGCGTCCTGCCCACGCACGCCTTCTTCTACGGCCTGCGCCTCGGCGAGGAGATCACGGTCGGCATCGAGGAAGGCAAGACCCTCATTATCCGCCTCGTCAGCGTGAGCGAGCCCGACAAGGACGGCCGGCGCACGGTGAACTATGAGCTGAACGGCATGGGCCGCGAAGCCACCATCGCCGACAAGAAGGTGGCCCCCTCGACCAAGTCCCGTCCCAAGGCCGACCTGGCCGATCCGCTCCAGGTCCCCGCGCCGATCCCCGGCCTTGTGGCCAGCGTGTCCGTCACCGTCGGGCAGAAGATCGCCAAGGGCGACAAGCTCCTGATGATGGAGGCGATGAAGATGCAGACCACCGTCACCTCCCCCGTGGACGGCGTCGTCGCCGAGATCCTCGCCGCCGTCGGCGAGACCGTGGAAGCGAAGGATCTGCTGATGAGGTTGCGGGCGTGACCCGCCCCGTAGCCGCCGAGGTGACGAGGCGGAACTCTCTACTTGGCGGCGTTGGGTTTCGTTGTGATCGTGCGGGCACAGAGGCATGAAACCTGAAGACCATTCGACCGGAGAGCTCTTCCCCGAGTCGCCTATCACCTTTGGGGAGGGATTTCTCCGGGACCACGCGGGCCACATCATTTCCGATCCACGAATCGCAATCGTGGAGCTGATAGCCAACGCCTATGACGCAGGGGCAACTGATGTGCAGATTACGTGGCCCGACTTCGTGGGCGGGCAATTTCAGATCGCGGACAACGGGACCGGAATGTCTCTTGAGCAGTTCAATCGCCGTTGGCGGAAGCTGAGCTATAACCGATCCAAGGAGCAGGGTGCGGACGTTGAGTTTCCGAAGGGCAAGAAGGCCGCAACAAGGGTTGCCTTTGGGCAAAGCGGAAAAGGGCGGCATGGTGCCTTCTGCTTTTCAAATACCTATTTCGTCGAGACTTGGAGAGACGGAATGCGGACCAAGGCAAAAGTCGATCTAGTTGACGGCGGCGCAGAGCCATTTCACTGCGAGATTCTTGAACACAGCGAATTCGATGGGAACGGCACAGTCATCTCAGCAGCCACGCAGAGAAAAGTGGTTACCGATGCACAGATTCGGGATTGGGTCGGCTCGAAGTTTCTTGTCGATCCTGGTTTTCGCGTCGCGGTGAATCGTCAGGAACTTCAGTTCCTTTCACTCCCCGACCTCAAAACGAAAGAGATCGAAGTCGAAGGAGTCGGCAAAATTCAGGTCCACCACCTGCACGCCTCCCAAGAGGACCGAACAACCCGCCTTCGGGGGATCACTTGGTGGGTTCGAGGGAAGATGGTTGGTCAACCGTCATGGTCCGGCTTGGACACGAGTGGCGCAGTCCTTGACGGACGGACCGCGTTGGCAAAACGGGTTAGCTTTGTCATCCAAGCCGACTGCATCAAACCGGATGTCCGAGGCGACTGGACTGGCTTTCACGACACTGAGCGGTCTCTCAAAGTTCGTGAAGCCGCGCGACTCCAGATCATAGAAGACCTGAACCAAATGCTGTCCAGCACTCGCAAAGAGAGGAAGCAAGCGGTCCTCACGGAACACAAGCGAGCCTTAGGAAGCCTGCCGGTTCTCTCTCAAAAGATCATAGGCAAATACGTCGACGAAGTTTTGCAGAAATGTCCCAGCCTTTCTGAAGGAGATCTGTCTAGGACGGTAGAGGTATTGGCAAAGCTCGAAGACTCTCGGGACGGCTATGATCTGCTGACCCGATTGTCGTCCTGCTCAACGAGCGATTTGGATACGTGGAACAAACTCATGTCCGAATGGACGGCAAGCAACGCCGAGGTTGTTTTGAACGAGCTCGGAAGGCGTCTCAAACTCATCGGCGATCTTGAAAAGCTGGTCCACGTAGCGACCGCCGATGAGTTGCACGATCTTCAACCGCTCTTTGCTCGTGGATTGTGGATGTTTGGACCCGAGTTCGAGGCCGCCGATTTTACCTCCAATCGGGGAATGGCGACTGCGATTCGGAATCTTCTGGGTGGCACTGATGAAGAAACGACTTCGAGAAGGCCCGACATTGTCGCGCTTCCTGATCGGTCCGTTTGTGCCTACTGCGCGGACGAGTTTGACGACAACTCAGAAGTGATTGGGATTCGCCAGGTCGCAATCATCGAGTTGAAGAAAGGTGGATTCACCATCACAACCGAGGAGTTGCGCCAAGGAGAGGACTACGCCAGCGAAATTCAGAAGGCCAATCTGGTTCAACCAAGCACCAAGATCAGCGTCTATGTGCTTGGAGCCGAACTGAAGGACCAGAGGGAACGAAAAGTCGAAAACATCAGGGTCATTCCTCTCGCCTACGATACACTCCTCAGGCGGGCTCACTCGAGGACCTTCCATCTGCAAAAGAAGCTGAAGGCTCATGCTCCAGTTTCGCAGTCAGATGGTGTATTGAACCAGATCATAGAAAGTCCCGATCAGATCGTTCTGATTTGAACGGCTCCGCCTCGTTACCTCGGCGGCTACGAGGGGTGGGTGGACAGCAATGGCGGGCCGGAGGGAGGAGGCTCTTGGTCCCGATTGGCGGCGTAGAGCTTCCAGAACAACGGCCAGAATCCTTCCTCTTCCGGATGAAGCCGTGGAAAGCCGGGCACCACACAGCCGTTGAACGGCCACGGCTCACCTTCCCTGATCAGATTCGCCCGAACCGGATTCGCGAGGATGTAGAAGCAGACCTTGGCGAAGGCGTTTCTTTTTCGCTCTTCCTCGCGGAGCACATGGTCGTGGGCTTGGTGTTGCCATTCCCGGCCATCGCCCAGAATCGGTTCCAGTTCCGACCGCAGGAACCGCATGGCGTTGAGCTGGTCGCTGTCACGTCGCATTCCCATCCAGACAAGGTGCAGATGATCAGGCATCAGACAGTAGGCTGGACACCAGACCTCGTAGCGGACGGCGGTGTGGAGCAGCATTTCACGAAATGCCGCCTGAAACGGGGCGGTGAGCCACCCTCGGGAACGTTCCTCCAGCGTCAGGGTCCAGAAGACAACCGCGTGTCCTTGATAGTGGTGCCGATCCAGGCGCGGCAGATTCCGCTTGGGCTCGAAGGGCATGTGTTCTTGTAGCCGCCGACGTGAGGAGGCGGAAGTCCGTTGATGGGTCGGGATAATCCGCCTCGTCACCTCGGCGGCTACGGGGCTCTCACCGGCAAAGCTTCTTCGCCACCGCGCCGAGACGCTTCACGCCTTCCACGATGTCGCCGAGGCCCGCGCCGCCGAAGCTGACGCGCA
>CBFGQE010000136.1:0-7697 GCA_965650815.1 uncultured bacterium | reverse complement strand
AGCGGTCGAGCGAGACGGGCACGGCGGAGAGCGCATGGTCGGCGGCGAAGGCCCCCGGCCGCTGCGCACACAGCAGCCCGAGAACCAGCACGCCGAGACGCAGGAGAATGCGTGGACGAGACATTTTGCGTAGTGTTTGAAACGAGTTCCCACCGGCGTCCGGAGCGGACACCCATCCGCGCAGTTCGGACCGGAGCGCCGGGGGAAAATCGTGATCTACTCAGGCCGCGCGACGGCGATTGAGGAACAGAGCCGCCACGCCGAGACCGGCCAAGGAAAGCGCGCCAGGCTCCGGCACGGGCACCACGCTGTCGGGCGCGTAGGCGCTCTCCGACCAATAGGTGTCGAACTCCAGCTCGGCGATGGAGGTGAAGCTGCTCGCGGCCAAACCGATGCTCAGATCGTAGGCCGAGGCGTTCCCGGGAATGTGGTATTCGGCCCAGAACTGGCCCGCTCCGGCGGCGTTGTTCTGCAAGGTCACGCTCGGGCTGACTCCAGCGATGTCGCCGAAGCTCGGGGCCACGTTGTAGCCGCCGAAAGCCGTCCGGCCCTGCACGATGATCGTGGTGTAGCCGAACCCGACCGTGCCGAGCGTCGGAATGTCGAAGAGCAGGTCGGTCGCGCCGGCGGTGGACGAGTAGATGTTGTCGGAACCGGCGAGGATGTCGTTGCCCGTCGGGCTCTGGGTGAAGCTCAGACCCACGGTCAAGGTGCCGATGGTGGGCGCGGGATTGTCGATGGTTTCGTCGTTGGTCAGACCATCGAAGCTGCCCGGGCCCCAGCCAAACCAGGTGGTGTTCGCGGAGCCTCGGAACGTGGGATCGAACAGCCCGGTGCCGGTGGAAATGTTGAACTGGGCGAAGGCCGGAACGCTGGCGGCGCACATCAGGCCGGCGAGGAGGGAGAAGCAGGTGGCTCGTTTCATCGCCGCCATAAACGCCACGATTTTTCCGGTGTTGCCACCGGTCGCTTGCGAATCGTTGTCGCGCGTTTGCGAAGCGCAACCGCGCGACAAGCTTTGGCAACCGGCCACAAGCCGGACGTGATTCGCGCGCCTAGTTTGCGACCATGCGCGCATGGGAATCCGCTTCTTGGGAAAGCTCACAATCAACCTTCGGAACTCTTCATCGCCGCGCCTTCACGCTGGTCGAACTGCTGGTGGTCATCGCGATCATCGCCATTCTCGCCGCGCTGTTGTTGCCCGTGCTGGGCCGCGCGAAGAGCCACGCGAAGCGCGCCAATGAAACCTCCGCCGCTCGGCAACTGATCCTCGCTTGGCAGCTCTATGCCGACGACCACCGCGACCACGTCTTCCCCGGCTACCGCTACGGCTACGAAGCGGCGGATGATCTCGGGCAGACCGTCGAGCACCCGATCAACGCGCGTTACCCGTGGCGGCTGTATCCGTATCTCGCGAAAAACTTCGACGTGATCTACGCCAACGAAAACCACGCGCTGCTCCAGCGGTTCCGCGCGATGGAGCACGGTGCGGGTGTCTATGCGGCCAGTGTCTTCCCATCGCTCGGGATCAACTCGATCTTCGTCGGTGGCGACGATCTGGATCTGCCGCCCACGGCAAAGGCGATGGAGCGCTTCGGCAAGTTCTGCGTGTTGAAGACAACGGAAACACAACGGCCGTCCGAAGTGATGGTCTTCGTCTCCGCGCGCGGCCCGTTCGACGGAACCGAGGCCAACGGCTACTACGTGGTGAAGCCGCCGTATCTAGATTCACGCCGCTGGACGACGACGTGGAGCGCGGCCGAGACCTCGGCCAACTGGGGCTACGTGCATCCCCGCTACAACCGACGCGCGGTCGCGGCGTTCATCGACGGACACGTGCAGACGATGAACGAAACCACGCTCCAAGACATGCGACACTGGGCCGATCCGGCGGACGCGGCGGATTGGGTGTTGGAGAGGCGGGATTGAAGGATACGGAGCGCGGACCGGCTCGCCCGCGAGGCCGCGTCCTGATCCCGGATGTCGGTCGCCAGCGACGATGCAGCTGATCTCGCGGACGTGACCGTCCGCGCTCCGATCATTGGGTGATCGCCGGGGCATTTGTGCCGGGGGCCGGGGCGGGCACGGGCACGCGGTAATAGCTGCGGAGGATGGAGAGCAGTTCCGGGCGGACCTGGGAATCCGGGCCGGTCAACTGCTCCAGCACTTCGCGCTTCATGATCTCGAAGTCGGGCAGTCCCACGCGCTGAAACGCGGCGCCGCCGCCGATCTCGGTGTTGTGCCTCACCCAAATGGCGCGGGCGATGCGCTCGTAGTTCGCGGCCCGGTCCTGGTCCCCGGTCGCGTTCTCGATGAAGGCGAGGGCGAGGTAGTTCTGGATGATGAGGCGGCTCTGATCGACGTTGGTCTCGCTGGCGACCTCGGCCACGCGGCTGACGACGTAGTCCTCCAGCGTCATGCCGGGGCGGACGGAGTCGGGGTATTTCTCCTTCAGATAGCCGAACCAGTAGGCGGCCTCGCTGTTGCGGCCTGCGGTGTAGAGGTAGAATGGCAGGCGGCGAAGGAAGTTCTTGTGGGCGGTCTGGATGTTGGGCCGGTTCTCGGCGTCGGCCTCCAGCATCTCCTCGTAGGAAGCGTTGGCGTTGGCGGCCATGTCGAGGTTGGGGCCGAGGAGGACGCTGCCGGTCAGCTTGTCGAAGTCGAAGGCGCCGCGCATGACGGCGGCCTGCATGGACTGGTAGATGTTGCGGCGGATGGGCATCAGATCCTGGCCGCTTTCGGCGGCCTTCTTCAATCCGACGGAGGCCCAGTAGATGGCGTGGGCGTCGGGCAGGCGCCATTCGAGCGGGCCGTATTTGGCGTCCAGCTCCTTCATGAAAGCCGGGTCCATCTTGTATTCCTCGCGCAGGATGCGGGCGCGCTCCTTCTGCTCGTCGGTCTGCGGATCGATCAGCTCGACGTAGTTCGTGCCCAGCAGCGGCTCCATCTCGGCGGCCCAGGCGCGGCGGTAGAACATGTTCGCGTCGTCGAGATTCGCGCCCATCTTGTGCTGAAAGAACCAGGCGAGCTCGCGATAGAGGAGCACCTCCTCGGGGTTGTAGGGAATGCCCTCGTCGCGGAGCAGGACAATGCCGGCGCGGACCCAACGCCAACGGTCGGCGTGGTCGGAGAACTTGACCGAGATGTTGTAGGCCATGTCCCAAGCCTGCACGGTCCAGACGTGGGTGTAGTGCGGCTCCAGCTTCACGATCCAGTCGGCGAGCTGGACCTTCTCGAAGTATTTGTCCTGCTCCTGGAGATCCATGGCGCGGATCCAGAGGGCGTTCGCGATGAGGCCGCGGAAGCCGCCGAGCGCGACGGTGGTGAGCGCGAGCACGGGCGGCGCGCCCTTGAGCTCGACGTAGCGGTTCAGGCCCATCGTCTCACGGTCGCGGTTCAGGCCGCGCTGGATGAAGCCGGCGGCGGTCAGGAGAACCGCCATGGCGAGGGCGAGGGCGGGTTTGAAGAGACGACGGTTCATGACGACGACTGGGATGCGGCCAGTTCACGGCGGTTGAACCGCCAGATGCCGAAGAGCGCGAAGCAGCCGCCGGTGAAGAGCACGACCTGGAGAAACGCCCGCGCCACGGAGCCCCAAGGGATGCTGCGGCCGCTGCTCAGGCTGTCCACCGGCGAGAAATCCTGCGCGAAGCTCACCGTCATGAACATCAGCCGGAAGACCGGGACCATGATGAAGTCCAGGGCCGGGTTCAGCGGCTGGCCGGTGTCGTGGTCCGTGCCGAGGAAGGTGCCGTCCTCGACCACGCCCTTGAGCGTGCCGGAGGACATGCCGACGATGAAGACCGACACCGCCACGAGCGACGCCACGGGGAACGACAGGAAGCTGCCCGCCGCGAGGCCGACGGCGGCGAAGAGCGACAACCAACAGAAGATGATGAGCAGGCCGCGCGCGAAGTTCAGCCGGAACCCGCCGTCGCGGTAGAGCACCTCCATGCCTTCGTCCAAGGGGAAGAGCAGGCCGACATCGTTCGGGTTCATGAAGGCGATGCTGAGGATGCCCTTGTCGTCCACGAGATCTCGGGGAATCGGGATTTCATGGAAGGTGGCAGGGGCGAAGGTGCCCGAAGTGGTCTTCAGCTTGTCCGTGTCGGGCGGCCCGACCTGGATCACCCCCTGGTAGAGACCGCTTTCATTGGTCTGCGCGACGCGGAACTTCAGACGGATCTGCATCTGTTCCTGGCGGCTGGCGACGGAAAGCTTGCCGACATCGATCTCCCAGCGACGCATGTAGCCGGGCGGCACGACGGTCTGCTCGGCCTCCAGCTTGGCGCGGACCTGGCGGCGAACCTCTTCCCGGTCCACGGCCGAAACCTGCGAGCCACCCATGCTGCGCACCCTTTCATCGGTGATGCGCCTCACGTCTTCCTCGATGTCCTGGGGCGCTTCCTTGAGCGAACCGCGCGCGACGAAGACTTCGTTGCGGAGCTGTTCCTGGAGCGGCGGCGGCAACTGCGAATAGCGGTAGGTCAGCATCGCGTAGATGCAGACGCCGGCGACGGCGAGCAGCACGGCGTTGAGGGAGACGAGGCCGAGCCATTTGCCGAGCCAGACCTGCCAGCGGGCGACGGGCTTGGTCACGACCATCTGCATCTGGCATTCCTCGATGTCCTTCGCGAGGGTGCCGCAGGCGGTCCAGAGCGTGCAGAAGCCGAGCAGCGCCGTGATCGTGCTCAGCGTGTAGGTGAGCATGATCTGGATGAAGCCGCGCGCGGTGCCGTCGTGCTTCAACATGAGCGGCAACGCCGTCACGCAGAGCAGCAGGAGCCCCATCATCACCCAGAAGAGCCGGAAGCGCATGGCCGACTTCCACGTCAGCCCGGCGATGGCCGCGATGGACTGGCAGGAACGCGGGACGAATCCGACCGAACGCGGAGCCAACGCCGCGCGGGACTTCACCAAGTCGGGCGAACCGGCCTTGTAGAGAGTGCAGGCGGAGGCGGCGGAAGCGGCGGGCAATGTTCCCCGAAAGTTCCAGCCCCGGATCTCCAACGCTTCCCCGGCCAACTCGGTGGCGTGTCGGCCGATCCACCAGCCGATCAGGAGGGCCACCAGAACGCGCAGGGCGAGCACGACCCAATCCGCGCCGGTATCGCGCGCCGAAAGGGCGATTCCGCCCACGGCCGAATTCAAGGCCAGCAGGGACAGGCCGAGAGCGATGCGTTGGCGGGAAAACGCCCAGACCATCGGCAGCAGCGCGGCGAACCACGAGAACCCGAGCGGCAAAGCCTGCAAAGCACCGGTCGGGCTCTCGAACAGGGCGAACTGTTTCCGGGAATCGGCCATGACTCAGGGTTTCTTGCCGCCGAGGAGCGACGACAGTTTGTCGTTGGCCTTGGCCAGGTCTTCGGCCTTCGCGGCTTCGGGATTAACCGTAGGCTCCGAAGCAGGAATTGCCGGAGCGGACGGGCTCTGGGTGAGCGCGGCGAGCTTGGCGTTCTCCGGTGCGGGAACCGGAGTCGAAGCCGGAGCGGCGGGAGCTTCCTTGGCCGGAGTCGCAGCCATCAGACGGTCCAGCACCTTGGCGGTCTGGGCTTCGGCCCGGACGGTGGAGGCTTCGGCATCGCCCTGGAGATAAGCGGCGACGCGGTTGCCGGAAGTGGCGCCGGAGGTCTCGGCTTCGGCGCGGGCGCGCTGGACGACGCCGAGGAAGTAGCTCTCCAAGTTCTGCGTCGGGTTGTCGATGCGGATGCGGTCTTCGGCCACGTCGGTGCGGATGGTGGCCAGCACCTTCTCCATCGTTTCACGCGGCAAGGGCGGCGTGGTGATGCGGACGGAATCGCGCTCGGTCAGCAGCTCCTTGAGCGTGCCCTTCGCCTGGATCTTGCCGCCGTAGTAGATGACCACGCGGTCGCAGACGTCTTCGACATCCGAGAGCAGATGGCTGCTGAGAATGACCGTCTTCCCACGCCGGGCTAGGGCGAGGATCAGGTCTTTCACCTCGCGGCAACCGATGGGGTCGAGACCGGCGGTGGGCTCGTCGAGGATGACGAGGTCGGGGTCGTTGATCAGCGCCTGGGCCAGGCCGATGCGGCGCTGCATGCCCTTGGAGAACTCGCCGACGACGCGGGTGCGGGCTTGGTTGAGGCCCACCATGTCCATGAGCTGTTCGGCGCGCTTGCGGCGTTCCTCGGCCGAGAGGTCGAAGAGGTTGCCGAAGAACTCCAGCGTCTCGGTCGGGCTCAAGTAGCGGTAGAGGTAGGACTCCTCCGGGAGGTAGCCGATGCGCGACTTGGTCTGCACATGACGCGGCGAATGGCCGAAGATCTCGATGTGGCCCTTGGTCGGGTTGAGCAACCCGAGGAGCATCTTGATGGTGGTGGACTTGCCGGAGCCGTTGGGGCCGAGCAAGCCGAAGACCTCGCCCTTGCGGATCTCGAAATCGACGTTGTCCACGGCGCGCGCCTTGGGCCGGCCCCAGAAGTCCTTGAAGACCTTGGTCAGGCCGCGCACGGCGACGATGTTTTCGGCCGAAGAAGCCGGATGCCCGATGCCGGATGGCGCAGAGGTCTGTGTTGTCATCGGAAGAGCCATTTCAGGAAGTGTAGTCGATCCGGAGGAACCGAAGGGTGTTTGCGTCGGTGCAGAGGGCCAGCGCGTGGACGCCATCCGACGAAGCAACGAGCAGATCCGCTGCATCGCCTTCCAGCTTATGCTCGGCGACGCTCGTGAGCTTTTCACCAGCCGTGTCGAGAACGGCCAATCCGTGGAGCCCTTGGTTGAGCAGCAGCCAGCGGTCAGCAACCAGCGCCAAGGAACGACACGCGGTCTGCCGCTCGGCTCCAACGCGATATTCGCCATCCTGACGCGCCACCACAGCCACGCCGCCCAGCCGTCCGACAAACAACCTCGCCCCGTCGGTTCGCAGCGAATGAACCGGCTGCCGGAACGACAACACCTTCTGCTGCTTGCCGAATCCTTGTGCCATGACCGGCAGGAACATCACATCCCCTTGGTTGGTGCCGTAATAGACTCCGTCGGCTACGGCCAACAATGCAGTGAGAGCCTGTTCCGACTTGGCTTTCGCCTCCGCCATCTGCTCCAGGCCCTGCGGCGAAAGCCTGTAGGAAACGATCTTCTTGTCGGCGAACCCGAGGATCGATCCCGTTCCGGGATGACGAACCGGCAGCTTGTTCGTCAGCCCCGAGATCAACGCTTGATCCACCGGACTGGTGGAGCCCAAAGGCTCGTTACCGAAAGCGCGGTCGTATTCCTCCCGCGACAAGAACTGGAATCCATCCAATCCTGTGACCGCCAGTTCCGCGTAAACATCGGCCGGCAGCAGTTCATCGTAGGCCGTGTGCCTTACCTCATACGGATCGGCCCGTTTCACCAGCGGCTGCGGATTGGTCGGATCATTGATGGAAAACAGAGCCTTGTCCCCGAAGGTTCCGACGATGAACGCCCCGAGCGCCGTCGAATGCCAAGCCAGACGGCTCAGCATCTTCGTGCTGAAGGGCCAGGCAGCGGCGGCAATCTGGGTGATCTTCGGCATGGGCCTGAACTCGCGTCCGATCAAGCCGGCCGGGGTTTGAACTGGATAGACTTGGTTTCGCCGTGGCTGTGCGAATGGCCGGAATGATCGTGGTCGTGGCCGTCGTTCGCGGGGGCGAGCGGCTGGTAGGGCTCCAGTTCCTCGCCGCTGCGGACGAGGCGGAAGCTGTTGAAGACGACGACCA
>CBFGQE010000135.1:0-7706 GCA_965650815.1 uncultured bacterium | reverse complement strand
CGGTCGCCGCCGTAGCCATACGTGCCCGGGTCGGAACGCCATTCGCGCTCATACCAGACGGACAGCTCCATCGCGAGGTCGGGATAGAGCATCGGTTCCTTGCCCGCGAACCGGGCCCCGGTCCGCAGGTAGGACACGAAGTGGTCCGGCGGCAGGTCGAAGGCGGAATCCGTGTCCGGCGAATGGTGGAAGGTGACGTAGCGCGCGCCGCCCTTGAGCACGAGGTTCAGCGGGATGCGCTGGTCCGGGTTCAACCGGTGATACACCCCGAGGGAAAGCCCGCCGCCGTGGCCGTCGAAGCTTTCCTCGTCCCGATATTTCCCGTCCCGCACCTCGTAGTAGTTCTCGCCGTAGGCCCCGCCCACGATGCCGATGCCCACATCCGTCTGCGGCGACAGCAGCGAGCGGAAGCCCAGCTCGCTGTCCGTATAGACCGGGGCGACGGCGGCTCGCAGAACGATGTTCGAGTCGGCGAAGGCCGGGTTGTTGTAATGGTAGTAGGCGTAGGCGGCGCGCGGTCCACGGCCCTTGAGCGGCTGGTCGTAGCCGAACTGGACGAGGTTGCGTGCGCGGGGATCGAGCTGCGCCGAGGCCGCGAGGGTGCCCGCGAGGATTCCGAGGCCGATGCGCTGGAGGAGGGAGTTCATGCCTGGTCAGATTCACCGGCGGTTCCGTGCGGCTTCTTCCGCGCGGCGCAGGGCTTCGAGGGCTTCGGCCACGGCATCGCCGGAGGCGGCGGACGGCCCGGGGCCCGGCGCCGGAGCGGTCCGGCCCATCATGGGCTGCACGGCACTCCACAGGGTCCAGCCCGCCCTCGCCCAGCCGAACAGCCGGGTGAACAACGATCTCTTGCCACCGCCGGAGCGGCCCCGCAACAGGGCGATGAACGAGACGGCGGAGAACCCGGCCGAGGCGACGGTGCGCGCGGACAGGCAGCGGCGCTTCCAGCCGGAGGCCTGCTGCACCAGGCGCTGCACGTCAGCGCTGAGCAGTTGCCGCTGCACGGTGGCTTCGGTCACGAGGAGCTGTTTGCGGGAACGCAGCGAGTTCATCGGAATAGCTCCTGTATCTGTTCGCGGTCCTCGCGGAGCTGGCGGCGGGTTTCCTCCAGCGTGACCCATCCGCGTCGCAGCCGTTGCAGCGCGACCCAGAAGGCGATTCCGCCCAGGGCGAAGACCGCGCCCAACCCCACCAGGGCCCAGAGCCGCGCCTCGTCGTCCAGCAGCAGCACGACCAGCAGCGTGGCCACCACGCCCAGCAAGAGGAGCGAGACGGCCAAGCCGGAAACGTAGAAGACCGCCCGCCACAACCGTTCCTGCTCCTCGCGCACTTCAAGGCAGAAGAGCTCAACCCGGTTCTGGCCGATGGCGATCAGCCGTCGGGCAACCTGTTTGGAGATCGCGACGGTTTCGGACAGATCGGGTGTGGAGGTCATGGGCGGGCGGGTTGGAAAAAGATTGAGCGGGAGGAGGCTGAAGCCGGTTGGGACCCCCCGGAACCACCCGGGGCCGGCCTGCGACTCCCCCTCCCGCAAAGGTTCAGCGGCGGGCGATGAGACAGCCGACGAGCGCGCCGACGCCGAAGGCGAGGGCGATGGACTCATACGGATGACGCCGGACGACCTGGTCGGCCGCCTTCGCGCTCTGGACCGCCTTCTCGCGGACGCGATAGAGCGTGGTCTTGGATTCGGCCAAGGCGCTTTCCAATCGCTTGCGGGCCTCGGCGACCTTTTCGTCCGCCACCTCGGCGGTGGCTTCCAGCAGCGCGCGGGCGTCCTCCGCCAAGCTGTGGGCGTCGTGTTTCAGGGCTTCGGGTGTTTCGTAGCGTGAGTTCATGGTCTGGTTTCCTTTCTGCGGGTTGAGGGTTGGGGAACGGTTCTCGGTTCTCGGTTGTCGGGTGGGCGGGATCTGGGTCACAGGGCACGGCCGCGGATCAGGCGGACGAGCACGGCGACGATGGCAAGGACGAGCAGCAGGTGGATGAACCCGCCCATCGTGTAGGACGAGACGAAGCCCAGCAGCCACAGCACGACGAGGATGATGGCGATGGTTTCAAGCATGGCGATGACTCGGGGTGGTGTTTCCGGCGCGAACGCCGGAACGCGGGGTTAACGGTTGAGGTGCGACTCGATCAGCCAGAGATGCTTGTCGAGGTCGTGCAGGACGTCCGTCAGCAGATCCGCCGTGACGAAGTCGTCCGCGTCGTCCGTCTCCTTGACGCCCTGGGAGACGCGTTCGCCGCAGCGGGCGTAGGAATCGGCCAGCTCTTCGAGCCAGGCCATTTGCGGGGCGTTCTTCGGCGTGGGCTCCTCCTTGCCGCCGAGCTGCGATTTCCGGGCCGCGTCGCGCAGCGTGCCGTCCACCACGCCGCCCAAGGCGGTCGCGCGTTCGGCCACGCGGTCGATGTGGCCCTGGATGTTGGCGGCAAAGTCGTCCAGCAGCTTGTGCAGCGAGACGAACGAGCTGCCGCGCAGGTTCCAATGCGCCTGCTTGATGCGGGCGTAGAGATCGAAGAGATCCGCCACGAGGGGATTCAACACCTCCACCGATTGACGACGGATGGTGGCCTTCAGCGGATTCCGGGTGGGAAGCAACACGGTCTTCATGCCTTTCCCAATAGCCAGCCCCGGGCCAAACGCCGTCCAAGCCGCAGACGCTCTGATTTCCAATGCTTTGCGCGCTCTCGCGCCAACGCCACCCCCGCACCGGATCTTGCCGAGTGCATGACCAAGATCCGGTTCTTTGCAGGCTGCAACCAGCGGAAAGGTTCGGCGCGTCCGCCACCCGAAATGTCGGGATGCCCATGCGAAACGCCCGGGATTTTCCGGGCGCTCTGCATATCGGATGCGGCACAGCTTCCGGGCAACCCGCCCAAAACGCCGGAAAACGGCCGGAAAAACCGCGAAACCCCGCTTCGACCCCTTCTGGCATTCCCTCTGCAGAATGGATTTCAGCCGCAACGACGCGGCGCAACCCAAGAAAGGAACACCATGAACAAGCTCTCTCTCAAAGGCGACTGGAACATCATCAAGGGCAAGCTCAAGCAGAAGTATGCGGACCTGACCGACGACGATCTCCGCTACGTCGAGGGCAAGGAAGACGAACTCTACGGCCGCATCCAGAAGCGGACCGGAAAGGAAATCGAGGCCGTCAAACGCGAGATCGAGGCCTGCTGCGGCTGAGCTTCTCGCTCGACGATTCACCCTTCACCCCAACCCAGTTCATCCATGAAAACCAAGATCCTCCTCTCGGTCCTCGTCGGCGTCCTCACCCTGTCGGCCATCGGCTGCAAGAACACGGCCAATGGCATCGGCAAGGACATGGAAGAAGCCGGCGAGAAGATCCAGGAAAAGACCAACTAACCCCAAATCGGCGCCGGGGAGCCCGCGCTCCCCGCGCCTTCCACCACCATGAAACCAATTCCTCCCAAACGCTCCAGCGAATCGGGCAAGGTCGGCTGGATGGCCCTGTTGTGGCTCATCGGCATTCCCCTGCCCATCGTGTTGCTGATCTACGTGCTCACCGGCTGCTGAGAGCCGGGCCCTGGTTCAGCCTCAGTCTCCCGAATCCACCTCCGGCGAGTTTCCCCGGAGGTGTTTTTCATTTCATGGAGAGACGCGCGTGCTACAGCGCCACCCACACTTCGCCCGCTTCGAGTTTGGTGGGATAGGTGCGGACGGGTTTCTCGGGGTTGCTGCGGCAAGCGCCGGTCTTCGCGTCGAAGGCCCAGCCGTGCAGGGGGCAGTGGAGGCAGCCGTTTTCCACGAGGCCGGCTCCGAGGGATTCGCCCTTGTGGGAACAACGGTCATCGAGGGCATGGAAGGCGCCATCGAGGTGGATGAGGGCGAGATCGCGTCCGGCGACGTGGACGGTGCGGGCTTGGCCCGAGGCCAAGCTATTGGCGGCGGCGGCACGATGCCACACGGGGGCGGAAGGGGAGGACATGGATTGGCCGGGGAAACTGCCGGGCAGCGGGTCGCGGCCTAATGGACACCGCCACCGGGCGGCTTGTTCTTCTTCCAAGGCATGTCGGGAAACTTCGCGGGGAGCTTCACGGCGGCGTGCTTGGGCTGGGCCATCTGGAGTTCGGGATCGCCCGGCGACGCGGCGTTGGGATCGGGCGCGGCCATGTTGCCCTTCCACGAGGCGATGCGGGCCTGGAGGCCGTGGTGTTCGGCGGTCTTCTTGTCGCCGGACTTCATGTAGAAGAGGGAGAGATTGGTGTGAACGAGCTGTTCGTTCGGGCGCAGCTTCTCGGCCTTGTGGCCTTCCTCGATGGCACGGGCATAGTCGCCCTTGCGGTAGTAGGCGCCACCGAGGGCGAGGCGGGCGTCGAAGTAGTTCGGGTCCTCCGCCAACACGGCGTCGAGCTTGGCGATGGCGTCGTCGAACTGGCCCATGCTGAAGTCCAGCATGGCGTCGTCGTATCGGTCTTGGAGCGACTGCATGGAGGGACTGTTGCGCGAAGGCGCGGCGGCTTCAAGGAACCGAACGGAACACAAAACGGCCCGGCGAGATCGCTTCGCCGGGCCGTAGCGTGAACCACCGCAGGAGGAGGGATCAGAAGTGGATCACGAAATCGACCGTGACGCGGTCGTCGAAGAGGCCCTTGGGCGAGGTCAGGCTGGTCTCGTAGGCCGCGCCGAAGTCCACGTTCTGCGTGAGCCGGGAGCGGAAGCCGATGCCGCCGACGATCTGGGTGTGGCCGCCGGCGCTGTCGGCGCCGAAGTTGATCAGGTCGAACCCTTCCACATCCAAGCCGGGCAGGTTGTAGGGGCCTCCGTTGTCGGTCTCGGAGAGCACGGTGTTGCCGTTGAGCGAGACGAACGGGATGAACCATTTGCAGGTGTAGTAGTCGAGCTGGAGGCTGTAGTGCGCCGATGCGGTCTCGTCGGTCCAGTTGTTCGGCAGGCGGAACCCGGCGTTGCCCATGAGGCGGACGCGGTCCCAGTTCTTGGCGGAGGCGACGAAGATGTCCCATTCGCCCGAACCGTTGTTCTGGAAGACGGAGGATTCGCCCGTGGGGATCTCCAGCTTCACGCCGCCGCTGAGGATGAATTCCTTCTGCTCGTCCTGGATGAAGGCATATTTCACGCCCGCCGCGAGGTCGTTCCAGCCGGAGCGGGAGAGGGCGGCGAGGGCGGGATTGTCGAACTCGATGTCGGTGTAGCCGTCCTTGGTGGCGATGATGGCCAGACGGTCGTTCACGGCGTAGCGGAGTTGGAGGGCATAGACGCGAACGTCGCCCTTGCTGACGCCCGGGAGGCCTACGCCGTCGAGCAGGTCCTTGCCGATGGTGTGGTAGGCGAAGATGGGCCGGATCTCCGTGCGGATGTAGGGGTCCTCGAAGAAGAGCGGATTCGTCACGGGAGAAACCGCCTTGTCCTGGAAGGTCGGCTCGGCGGCGACGCCGCGCAGGGCAAGCTGGGTGGCGAATGCGAGGGTGAGGGCACCGGTGCTGTGGAGGATGGGTTTCATAGTGATGACGGGTGCCACGCTGCTCCCGGAAGCTCCCGGCGGCTTGCCGGAATTTGCCGGGCCGCTGCGCGATAGTGGGCATTAGGCCGCCTTTTTAGCCGCAATTGTCCACCGCTGGCCAAGACAGGACGGACGACGAAAAAGCCCCGGATGCTCGCGCATCCGGGGCTTGGCGACGGGACGGGCAGGCTACTGCCGGACTCGGTAATACTGCTGGGCACCGGTCGGAGTGGTCTCGTAGGGCGAGGTGGCGCCCTGGACGTTGTCCCACGGACCGGTCACGGCGGGGGCGGACTGGAGGACGCCGTTCGAGTAGGTGATGCGCACCTTGTCCGCGTTCTTGCCGACGGCGACGGTCGGCGTGCCCTGGCCGACGGGCGTGGTGAAGCCGTAGGGCCGGGGCACGGTGCTGTTGAGGCCCGTCTTCGAGATGTAGAAGTCGTCGAAGAGGAGCGAGCTCGTGTTGTTGTTGCCGACGATGAGCTTGTCGAGCGTCGGCCGCGTCAGCGTGCCGCCGGCACCGGCGGGATCGCCCGTCGGGCTGCGGTTGCTGACGTAGTCCTGGAAGATCCGTTCGCGCGGAGCGCTGTCGCCGTCCTTCTGGACCCAGATGGAGAAGATGTCGCCAGTCTCGACGTCCGGAACGAGCGTGCCGTTGGTGATGTCGATCCAGATGTTGTAAACGACGTTGGACTCGAGCACCGGTCCGGCGAAGTCGGAGACCGAATTGCCGGCCCCGTTGTTGGCGCCGAACATAAGCTGGCCAGAGCCTGTGTCGGGGATGATCGCCGGGCCGAAACCGCCGGAATCGTTGTTGTCGCCCCAGAAGCGGTAGGCGCGGTCGGTGACGCCCATGAAGCTCGTCATGGCCAGCGCGGGATCGCGGGCGACGTAGGCGCGGGCGAAGAGCGTCCGGCTCTGGCCCTCCGTGATCGCCAGTTTCTGGAGCTGGAGGATCACCGAGTGGTTGCCGGTGCCCATGTCGAGCAGGTTGTTGCCCCCGATGTTCGTGACGGTGGTGTTGGCCTGGGTGTCGCTCCAGAAGCCGTTCGTGGTGAAGTTGCCGGCCGGGTAGCGGTCGAAGTTGTCGAGCAGCTCCCAGTTGGTGGCGATGCCGTCGATGGCCGCGACGGTGACCCTGTTGGTCAACGACTCCGCGCCGCGCGTGGCGACGAGGGTGAAGGTGGTCGTGTTGGTGATGGTCACGTCGATGCTGCCGACGCCGACGGTGGTCTGTGGCAGCACGTTGCCGATGCCCTGATCGATGGTCAGTCCGGTCACGTCCTTGCTCACGTCCCAACGCAGGGTCATGGAGTTGCCGACGGCGGCGGCCGGACGATCCGAGCCGAAGCGGTTGATGACGAGCGGCTGGAGGTTGGCGGCCGGCACGGGGGTGCCGTCGTTGAAGAGCTTCACGATCTCGTTGGTCTGCAGGGCGCGGTTCCAGATGGCGACGTCGTCGATCATGCCCTGGAAGGTGAACTGGCGGCTCGGGGCCGCCGCGCTGCCGCGGCGGACGCCACCGATGGAGGTGATGACCGCCGAGAGGGGCCGCTGGGGGATCGGCGGCGTGGTGCCTTCGTCGAGCACGCCGTCGATGTAGACGCGGCCGACCGCAGTGCCGTCGATGACCCTCTGGACATAGACCACATGGTGCCAGGTGTCGTCATAGGCCTGGAGCGCGGTGGGGCGATGGCCGCCCTGGGTGCCGGAATCGTTCCGGATATAGGTGTTCAGCGCGCCGTCGAGCGCGGTGTTGTGGGTGCCGAGGTTGAAGAGCGGCTGGGTGGAGGTGGTGGAGGACTCGGAGAAGATCCGCTTGTCCTGCTGGTTGGGCGGCCCGTTGACCCACATGGAAACGGTGAAGTTGGTCGCCTTGGGGTAGATGGAGATCTTGTCGGTCGTCAGGTTCTCGCGCTCCATCATGCTGCCGCTGGCGGCGTAGAACATCATCGCGTTGCCCCATTTGCCGGCCACGAGGTTGGTCGCGGACATGTTGATGAGGGTCATGTCGTAGCCGTTGGCCAGCTCCGGGGTCTTGGTGCCCTCGACCGTGTTGAGCGGCCAGTAGGCGACCATGCCGTTGGTCAGGTCCGGCGCGGGCAGCGGGCTGACGGTCAGGGTGGCGACCACGCTGGTGACGGAACCGTGGGCGTTGCGGGCCACGAAGGTGTAGTTGCCGGAATCCGAGATCTGCAGACCGGTGAAGGCCAGCGTGGTGTTGGTCTG
>CBFGQE010000134.1:0-7718 GCA_965650815.1 uncultured bacterium | reverse complement strand
CTGTTCAAGCGCGGCATCGAGCTGTTGCCGAAAACGGAGTCCGCGACGACGCTCACGCGCAGCTACCGGGAGCAGTTTCATTGGTTCGTGCTGCTGGCGGTGGCCGGCCTGATCGCCGAGATGTTCTGGAGAGGAAAAATGGAAACCAAGACCGACAGCCCGGGCAAATCCGGGGCGACGACGGCGGCCGCAAAGACCGCTCTCGTGCTGCTGCTCGCCTGCGGAGTTCCGGGCCTGATGGCCGCGCCGTCGGGGGCCCTGAAGAACTACCGCCAGGGCGAATACGGCAAGGCGCAGGCGGAGTATGAGCGGTTGCTCGAGGAACGGGCGAACAAGGGCAAGGAGCCGGGCAAAAAGGACGCGCAGTTGGAGTTCAACGCCGGGGCTTCGGCCTACAAGGCGGGCGATTTCGAGAAGGCGCGCCAGCACTTCATCATGGCCGCCGGAGCGGAGGATCTGCTGCTCCAGCAACAGTCCTACTACAACCTGGGCAACACGCTCTACCGTCAGGGCGAGGCCTCGCAGGACTTGGAGGAGCGGGAGATCATCTGGGAGGACGCGGTCCGCAACCTGACCAGCGCCGTGGAGCTGGACCAGACGGATTCCGACGCGAAGCACAACCTGGAGGTCGTCCAAAAGAGGCTCCAGCGGCTGAAGCAGCAGCTCGACGAGATGGCCGCCCAGCAGCCGCAACAGGGCCAGGGCCAGCAGAATTCCCGCAACAGCCGCCGCAACCGCCGCGACCGGCAGCAGCAGCAGGGCCAGCAATCCGGCCAACAGCAGCCGGGCCAGGGCCAGGACGGGCAGGACCAGCCCGGCCGGGGGCAACAGGGCCAGGGCCAGGACGGCGGCGGGGATCGGCGCGACGAACGTGCCGACAGCGGCTCGGGCGAGGAAAAGGAGAAGGAAGGCCCCGGCGGCGGCGAGGAACGGAACGACGAACAGGGTCCGGGCGGTGACCGCCGGGAAGACGGGCAAACCGGAGCAGGTCAGGGCGTGATGACTCCGCGCCAGGCGCAGCAACTTCTGGAGGCGATGAAGGCGGAGGAGAGGACGATCATCTTCGTGCCTCCGCAGCAGACGGGTGGGAAGGTCCAGCCGAAGAAGTTCAAGGACTGGTGACGGCGTAGCACTCGACGCGTGCGGGCGGCACATTGGCCCAGACCATCGAGGTGGCCGTGCGGCGGAAGCACTGGGGGAACCGCGTCGGGCGGTGGACCGCGTAGGTGAACTGGATGAAGCGGCCCCCCTGGGCCAACAGGCGGCGGACCTCGAGGAAGAGGCGGGCGACCTTGCGCTTGGGCAGGGAACGCAACGGGAGGCTGGAGACCACGGCGGCGATGGGCGGAGAATCCTGGGTGCCGAAATTCTGCCGGAGCAGGTGGTTCAGGCTACAGGCGTCGCCCTGCACCACGGCGATGCCGGGGAAGCGCCGCCGGAGGTGCTGGGCCATTTCCGGGGAATACTCCACGGCGATGATGCGTTCCGGCGCGATGCCGTCGCGGATCAGCCCTTCGGTGATCGATCCCGTGCCCGCGCCCAGTTCCACCACGTAGCCCTCGCCCGCGCCGCGCACCATGCGGGCCATGCTCCGGGCCAAGGCCGGGGAACTGGGAACCGCCGCGCCGATCGGACCGGGATTCTTGATGAGTTCCCGGCCGAACAAGGCCAACGATTCGATGTAGGAATGCCCCATGTGGCGCTGTGGATCTTTTTTGACGACGGCCGCAGTGATACCCATCCCGGCCGTCTCCGGGCCACGAAAAAAACCGTCCGGAATCCCGGCGATCCCGGACGGTTCCCGGTCCGATCAGGACTTCTTCACGTCGTAGCAGTAGATCAGGTCCTGGTCGCGCAGGTAGAGCTTGCCGTGGCTGACGACGGGATGGACCCAGATCTTGCCCCGGGAGGCGCGGATCTTCGTCTGGGGATCGAGCGTGAAGCGGCCGCTTTCCTTCCAGCCGGTCGGCGAGGCGTCGATCAGCACCACGGTGCCCTTCTCCTCGTCCAGGCAGTAGAACTTGCCGTCCGCGTAGCCGATGGCGCCCTTGCCGAGGGCGCTGCGTTCGGCCCAGACCTCTTCGCCGGTCAGGAAGTTCTGGCAGGTCCAGCCCACGCCGTCGGAGTAGCCGTAGAGATGGTCGCCCACGAGGATGACGCCGCCATGGTGGTTCTTCATCACCTTGTTGTCCTCATAGACGACGGTGACGGTGTTGCCGGAGTTGATCTTGATGAGCTTGCAGCCGACGCCGTAGCCGCAGGCCACATAGACGTGGTTGTCCTTCACGATGGGCGTGGGGATGACGGCGGTGCGGCCGGGAAACGGCTCCTTCCAGAGCTGTTTTCCGTCCTTGGCCGAGATGCCCACGATGTTCTTCATGGTGAGCTGGACGTATTGGCGGGTGCCGTTGATCTCGGCGGGGATGATGGAGGCGTATTGGGCCTCGTCGGTGAACTCCGCCGACTGCCAGAGCAGCTTGCCCGTCTTCTTGTCGAAGGCGGCGAGCGCGCCCTTCGATCCGCCGGGGGTGCAGACCACCTGGTTGCCGTCCACCAACGGCGACTCGGTGTAGCCCCAAGTGGGCACCTTGCCGCCGAGATCGGTCATGGACTGCTTCCAAACGATGGCGCCGTCCTTCACGGAGAGGCAGGCGAGGACGCCGGGGCCGCTCATCACGTAGAGGTGGTCGCCGTCCACGGTGGGGGTGCCGCGCGGGCCGTCGCCCCAGTCGTTCTTCAGGATGGGCGAGAGCTTGGCGGCCCAGACTTCGCGGCCGGTGGTGGCGTTCAAGGCGAGGACCGCCTCCTGTCCGTCGCGGGTGCCCAGGGTGTAGAGCCGGTCGCCGACGACGGAGAATCCGGCGTAGCCTTGTCCGGCGTTTTCATAGAGCCAGACCCGTTTGGGGCCGCTGGCGGGCCATTCCTTCAAAAGGCCGGTTTCGGAGGAGATGTCCGTGCGGTTCGGGCCGCGCCACTGGGGCCAGTCCGAAGCGGGGAGCGGGCTGGAAACGGCGGCCAAAAGCACGCCGGCGAGGAGCAGGGGAGAGGTCGTTTTCATGGCAGGATCGGGTTGGCGAACGGGCATTAGAGGAGGTTCGACGCGAAATTGTTCAATCGAGGCGTCCGGCGGCCCAGAGCAGGCCCCGGCTGACGACGTTGAGGAACACGGGATCGCGGAACGTGTCGTCCGTGTGGCCGAAGGTGGTGCCGAAGACGCGCGTGCCGTGGAAGTCGTTCACCCAGATGACGGGCTGGACCGCGCCGTTGCGCTCGCTGTTCGAGGTGGCCAGCGGCGTCGTGCCCGGCCAGACCTGATCGATGATATAGAGCTCGTCCATCGGCGTGACCCAGTTCTCGGGGAAACCCTTCATCACCGGATGGTTCTTGGCGGCGACCTTCACCGGGTAACGGCTCTGGTGGTCGTGGTGGCGGCTGGTCACGCCGAGGAACTGCCGCCAATCGTCGAACTTCGCCGAACGGTAGGTGTGCATCGCGCAGTGGATCACCACGGCGGGAGTGCCGGCCTTGTGCGCCTCGGTGATGGAGCGGATGTAGGCCGGATCGTCCGTGTCGGCGAAGCATTCGTTGTGGACGACCACGTCGTAGGGCTTGGCCCAATCGGGATTCGAGTAGAGCGGGATCTGGGCGCGGGTGCCGTTGCCGCCCTCGTTGACCACGGTCCAGAGCACCTTCGCGTGGGCGTTGACCGCGTTGGTCAGGGCCGTCGCCTGGAAGGGATAGTTGTGGCAGCAACCGCCGGTGACGAGCAGCGCGCGGATGGGCTGCGACGAACGGGGCATGGAACTGGCGCAGCCGGAGGCGAGGAGCGCGAGGGCGAAGAGAGCGGCAAGGCGTTGGAGCATGGCCTTGCGTAGGCGGGCGCGTGGGCCGGGTCAATGGAATATCTCGGCCACGGCCGTGGCTGGGATTGTTTCCTCCGAGCTGTCGGTCCAATCTCGCGCCGAACCACCCACGGGAACTCCGCATCAAGGGACACGACCATGCACCACGGAAAGGTTTCGGAAGACATCGCCAAAGGCCTCCTCGAACTCAAGAAGCGCATCGAAGCCGCCAAGATCCCGGCCTCGAAGCTCGACGAGACGCTGAACATCGCCACCTGGAACATCCGCGAATTCGGCAAGAAGCGCCGCAGCCAGGCCGCGATCCACTACATCGCGGAGATCCTCGGCCAGTTCGACCTCATCGGCCTGGTCGAGCTGCGCGACAACCTCACGGACCTCGGCCGCGTGCTGGAGATCCTCGGGCCGTATTGGCAGGTCGTGTATTCCGACATGATCCCCGACGCGGGCGGGAACCGCGAACGCCTCGCCTATCTCTTCGACAAACGCGCCGTCGTCTTCAACGGTCTTGCCGCCCAGGCCCAGCCGCCGCGCAAGAAGAAGGGCTTCGAGTATGTCTCCGAGGATTCGTTCTGGCGTGCGCCCTACCTCGCGTCGTTCAAGGCCGGCAACTTCGACTTCGTCGTCCTCACCGTCCACATCCGCTGGGGCGACAGCACGGAGGCGCGCCGGTTGGAGCTGGAGCGCCTCGCCGACTGGATCGAGGCCAAGCGGCTCCAGGAGACGAAGGAGGACAAGGATCTGATCGTCATGGGCGACTTCAACATCCCCACGAAGACCAGCGACCTCTTCAAGGCCATCAGCAAGCACGGCCTCCAGTTGCCGAAGGCGCTGGCCGGGCTCGACCACGGCAGCAACCTGGAGAAGGACAAGCGCTACGACCAGATCCTCCACTACGCGCAGTATCCGGAGAACTTCACCAACGCCGGCGGCGTGCTGGACTTCTACCTCAAGGAAGACCGGATCAAGGAACTGTTCCCCGAAGGCCTGACCAAGGAAGCCTTCACCTACCAGCTCTCGGACCATCTCCCGCTCTGGCTCCAGATCAACACCGACATCGACGGCCAGGAGCTGGAGCAGATCGTGCAGGGCCGGTAGCGCCGGGCTCCGGGGCTGTCCTTCGTTTCCGTTGCTTGCCAGGCGCGTGGCGAAGCTGGTGTTCTGGAGCGCACATTCCATGAACACGATTCGACTTCGCCGCTTTTGTTGTGGGCTCGCACTATGGGTGCTGGCCTTTTCGGGGAACACTTCGTCGCGCGCGGAAACCGGGGCCGATGGATGGCTGCGCTACGCTCCGGTCGAGAGCGCGTGGGATCGGCGCGGCTACGAGGCGTTGCCGGGCAACATCGTGGTGCTGGAGGGCACCGACATTCTGCAGGCCGCGCGCGAGGAACTGGGCCGGGGAATGCGCGGATTGCTCGGCCGCGTCCAGCGCCAGGAAACGTCCCTCGCCGCCGGAGAGGCCATCGTGTTGGCCAGGCTCGATGCGGCGCGGAAGGCTTTCCCGGATCTCGGCGATGCTCCGGAGCTCCGGCCCGAAGGCTTTTGGATCAAGTCGGTCCGGCACGACGGGAAGCGGCACCTGCTCGTCACCGGGCTGGATGATCGCGGCGTCTTGTATGGCGCCTTCGCGTTGCTGCGGCGGATGCAGACGGGCGGGAGTGTCGCGCGGCTGAACCTTTCGGAGAATCCGTCCGCGCCCATCCGCATCCTCAACCACTGGGACAATCCCGACGGCACCATCGAGCGCGGCTACGCGGGCCGGTCCATCTTTTGGGAGAACGGCAAGATCGTGTCCGACCTCGGCCGGGTGCGCGACTACGCGCGGTTGATGGCCTCGGTGGGAATCAACGGCTGCTCCATCAACAACGTGAACGCCGATCCGCGCGTCATCTCCGCCGCGTGGTTGCCGCAGGTCGCGCGCGTGGCCGAGCAGTTCCGGCCCTGGGGCGTGAAGCTCTACCTCTCGCTCGACTTCGCCAGCCCCCGGAAGATCGGCGGCATCGACAGCTTCGATCCGTTGGACCCGCGCACGGTGGAGTTCTGGCAGAAAGCGGTGGACGAAGTGTATCGCGCCATTCCCGATCTCGGTGGCTTCGTGTTGAAGGCCGATTCCGAAGGCCGCCTCGGTCCTTCCGAATACGGGCGCACCCCGGCTGATGCCGCCAATGTCATCGCCCGTCCGCTCAAGGCCCACGGCGGCGTGCTCTTCTACCGCGGCTTCGTCTATAACCACCGGATGGATTGGCGCGACCTGAGCCTGGACCGCGCCAAGGCGGCGTATGACAACTTCGCGAAGCTCGACGGCCAGTTCGAGGACAACGTCATCGTCCAGATCAAGCACGGGCCGATCGATTTCCAAGTGCGCGAACCGGCGTCGCCGTTGTTCGGCGCGTTGGAGAAGACCAGCCAGGCCATCGAGCTCCAGATCACGCAGGAGTATCTCGGCCAACAGCGCCACGTCTGCTACGTGGTGCCGATGTGGCAGGAGGTGCTGGACTTCGACATGGAGGCGAAGGGGAAGGGGACCCCGGTCAAGGATCTCGTTTCCGGCAAGACCTTCAACCGTTCCACCGGCGGCTACGTCGGCGTCTCCAATGTGGGCCGCGACATCGATTGGCTCGGCCACCATTTGGCGATGGCCAATCTCTACGGCTTCGGCCGTTTGGCGTGGAACCCGGAGGTGTCCTCGAAGGCCATCGCCGAGGAATGGACCCGCCTGACTTTCGGGAACGACTCGAAGGTCGTGAAGACGGTCACCGATCTCCAGATGCGTTCCTGGCCCGCCTACGAGAACTACAGCGGCCCGCTCGGCATCGGCACGTTGACGGACATCATCCACGTCCACTATGGGCCGGGCGTGGAATCCTCCGAGCACAACGGCTGGGGCCAGTGGCATCGCTCGAAGGAAACCGGCACGGGCATGAACCGCTCCATCGCCACCGGCACCGGCTACATCGGCCAATATCGGCCCGGCGTTGCCGCCCGCTTCGAGTCGTTGAAGACCTGTCCCGACGACCTGCTGCTCTTCATGCACCACGTGCCCTACACGCACCGGTTGAAGAACGGCAAGACGGTCATCCAGCACTTCTACGACGCGCACTACGCCGGTGCGGCGGAAGCGGCGAAGTTTGTCGAGGATTGGCGCGGGTTGAAGGGGCTGGTGGACGAGCCCCGTTACTTGGAGGTCTTGCGCGATCTCGAATACCAGGCCGGTCACGCCATCGTCTGGCGCGACGCCGTCAACGACTGGTTCCATCGCAAGTCCGGCATCGCCGACGCCCAGGGCCGGGTGGGGAATCATCCGGGCCGGATCGAGGCCGAAGCGATGGCTGTGGAAGGCGGCTCGGTGATCGAGGTGACGCCCTGGGAAACCGCGTCCGGCGGCAAGGCCGTGGCGGCGGCTTCGACCAATGCGGCGGCGATCCTGTCCCACCGCTTCACCGGTCAATCCGGCTGGCACGATCTGGCCGTCCAGTATTTCGACGAAAACGACGGCGTCTCCCGCTTCGCCCTGAGGATTGCCGGGCAGCAGATCGACCAGTGGTCGGCCGACGACACGCATCCCAGCCCCTTGCCCAATGGCCACACCAGCACCCGGCGGACGATCCGGCGGGTGTTGCTCCGGTCCGGCGACGAGATCCGCCTCCAGGCCATGCCCGACGGCAAGGAAGCGGCGGTCATCGACTACCTGGAAATCCGTCCCAGCCGGTAAACCGAATGTGCCGTTCGTTTGCCGGTCATCCTTGCCCAGCCAGCCGAATGCTGGGTGGAACCGCTCGATGGCGTGACATGGGAAGTCTTCGCCAAAGTCCGGTGAAGACTCGAAACAGAAGATCAACTCGCCAGGAAGGCCGA
>CBFGQE010000133.1:0-7794 GCA_965650815.1 uncultured bacterium | reverse complement strand
CGCGCGGCACGCTGGAAAAGAGCGGATTTCCCCTCATGGCCTGAGAGCTGCATTCCGATGTCGGTTGTAGCCTTTGCGAAAGGGCGTGTCCCATTGGGCGCGCGTCGCGGGGCACGGACCCAATCGGAACATCATGCCAGCTTTTGCCTACACCGCGCGCGACTCGTCCTCGGGACGGGAGATCCGGAACGTGATCGAGGCGGCGACCGAACAGGCCGCCATCGCCAACCTGCTGAACAAGAACCTGCTCGTCGTCTCCATCGAGGAGAAGATCGGCAAGGCCGGCAAGACCGGCGGCGGCAGCGTGGCGCTCCAGGACATCGTCGTCTTCACCCGGCAGCTCGCCACGATGGTCGATGCCGGTTTGGCGATGGTGCAGTCGCTCCAGGCCTTGTCCGAACAGACCACGAACAAGGTGATGAAGGACGTCATCAAGGACGTCACCACGCGGGTCGAGGGCGGCGACAGCTTTTCCGAGGCGCTGACCAAGCATCCGAAGGTCTTCAACCGCCTCTATGTTTCGATGGTCGGCGCGGGCGAACGCGGCGGTCTGCTCGCGGAGATTCTCGCCCGTCTCGCCACCTATCTGGAAAACACGGCGCGCCTGCGCAAGAAGGTGAAGTCCGCCATGATGTATCCCGTGGCGGTGACGACCATCGCCATCGGCATCACGGTCTTCCTCCTGATCAAGGTCGTGCCCGTCTTCGGCGAGATCTACTCCGGCTTCGGCGCGGCGCTGCCCGGGCCCACGCAGTTCCTGATCGACCTGAGCAACCTGCTCCGCAAGTGGTTCATCCTGGTGGCGGCGGCCGTGGCCGGCGCGATCTGGGGCTGGCTCTACTTCATCAAGACGCCGCAGGGCCGTTGGTTCTGGGATTCGCGCCGGATCAAGCTGCCGATGTTCGGCAGCATCGCCCACAAGATCTGCCTGGCCCGGTTCACCCGCACCTTCGCGTCGCTGATCCGCTCCGGCATCCCGATCCTCGAGGTGCTCCAGATCGTCTCGGCGACGGTCGGCAACGTGGTCATGGAAAAGGCGATCAAGACCAGCGCCGGCGACATCGAGAAGGGCGAGAGCATCACCACCGCCTTGGGCAAACACCCGGTCTTCCCCTCGATGGTGATCCGCATGATCACCGCCGGAGAACAGACCGGCCAGATCGACAAGATGATGGAGAAGGTGGCCGACTTCCTCGACGAGGAGATCGAGACGACGCTCTCCGGTCTGACCTCGCTGATCGAGCCGTTGCTGATCGTGTTCCTCGGCGTGACCGTCGGCGGCATCGCGATCTGCATGTTCCTGCCGATCTTCAAGATGAGCGAGATCATCAACAAGAAGTGAGATTTCAACCCTGAGGCAAGGGTTGGTTGGGGGCGCCGGGATGGCCGTAAGGGCATCCCGGCGTTTTGCTTTCACAATCGTTCTCAATTCCGCTAAACGCCCGTAGCAATCCTGTCGAAACAGTGGTGGAACGGAACCGGACCAACCGGACGCGTTCCTGTTGTGCCTCAAATCCGGGAAAAGGATTCCGCCTATGGCCAAAGTGATGTTGATCGACGATGAAGTGACCATGGTCCAGATGGTCACGGAGCTGCTCCGCGCCGATGGCCACGAGGTCTTCCCCTTCAGCAATTTCCCCGCGGCGCTCGACGCGCTGGAGACCATCCAGCCCGAGATCGTCATCACCGACCTCTACCTCGACAAGACCCGCGCCCAAGGGCTGGAGATCCTCCAGAAGGCCCGCTCCATGAACCCGCCCCCCGTGGTCATGGTCATCACCGGCTTCGGCTCCATCGAGACCGCCGTCGATGCGATGAAGAAGGGCGCCTTCGACTACCTGGAAAAGCCATTCAAGCTCGACGAGCTCAAGCTGAGCATCCAGCGAGCGCTGTCCTACAACGAGGCCGTCTCCGAGAACGTCTATCTCCGCAAGCAGCTCAAGAAGAAGTATCAGTTCAACCAGATCATCGGCGCCTCCGCCCCCATGCAGGAGGTCTTCCGCATGGTCGAGCGCGTGGCCAACACCGAGAGCACCGTGCTCATCCTCGGCGAGAGCGGCACGGGCAAGGAGCTGATCGCCCGCGCCCTGCACTTCAACAGCCGCCGCCAGTTCGCCCCCTTCGTCCCCATCAACTGCTCCGCCTTGCCCGAGAACCTGCTGGAATCCGAACTGTTCGGGCACCGCAAGGGCTCCTTCACCGGCGCGATCAACGACAAGAAGGGGCTCTTCCAGGAAGCCGACGGCGGCACCATCTTCCTCGACGAGATCGGCACCATGCCCGCCATGCTCCAGAGCCGCCTGCTGCGCGTGCTCCAGGAGAAGGAAGTGCGCCGCGTGGGCGACAACACGCCGTTCTACGTGAACGTCCGTGTCATCGCCGCGACCAACGAGACTTTGGAGAAACGCATCCAGGAAGGCACCTTCCGCGAGGACCTTTTCTACCGCCTGAACGTCGTCGCCATCCACCTGCCCGCGCTGCGCGAGCGCGTGGACGACATCCCGCTGCTCGTCGTGCATTTCCTCCGCAGCCGGATCAATCCGAAGAACGGAAAACCCTTCCAGATCTCCCGCCGCACGATGGACATCCTCTGCCAGCACTCCTGGCCCGGCAACGTGCGCGAATTGGAGAACGCCATCGAACGCGCCTGCGCCCTGTGCGAGGGCGACACGATCTCAGCGAAGGACCTGCCGCGCCTCTTCCAGAAGTATTCCTCGAACGAGCCGGAAGAGATCATCCCGATCGACGCCACCCCGCCCGAAGGCGAAACCGCCGGGCCCTCGACCGTCGCCACCGGGCAGGTCAGCGCCCCGGCCCCGATCACCAACGGAGCCGCCAGCGCCGCAGGGCTGGCCCAGCCCATCGTCAACCTCAAGAACTTCATCCGGGAGCAGGAAGCCTCCTACATCAGCCGCGCACTGGCCCAGACCGGCGGCGACAAGGAAAAGGCCGCCGAACTCCTCGGCGTCAGCCTCGCGACCCTCTACCGCAAGCTGGCGGAAGGGGAGGAGTAGGAGCGCAGGCACCCATGTCCGCAAGACCCGTCGCACCTTTCAAAGCAGCGGGAAGTTGGGGCGGAAGCTCTCGCCGCGCCGCCGGAGTGTCTTCCGACGCAGGGCCGCAACCTTGGCCTCTCGGCGTGTTCCTTGAGTCGCCGCCCGAGCACTCAGGCGGCGCTGCACCATTTCCATCTCACAGCGAAGTCGGCGCGATGAAGTAGAGCTGGCCTTTCTTCAGCTTCAGGGCGTCGAGGCCGAGATCGATCTTCACCGTGGCGGACTTGGCTTCGGACTCGCCGAAGATGCGGAAGAGACTGCCGAGATCGAACGGCAGCCGGTAGGCCACGAGATTCGCATCGTCCAAGTTGGCCAGCTTCAGCGCGCGCTCGAAGGCGGTGTCGAAGTTGCCCAGCTCATCGACCAGGCCCAGCTCGTGCGCCTTGGTGCCGGAGAGGATGCGGCCATCGGCAAACTCGGCCCAGTTGGACACGAGTTCCTGGCCCGTGTTTTCTGCATCGCTGGCGGCGTAGGCGGCTTCGCGGCCGGTGGCGACGATGTTGGTGAATTGACCGTAGGTCTCCATCACGAGGTCCATCACCATCTCGCGTTCACCGGGCAGGATCTCCTCCTCGGTCTTCGTGCCGCTGAGCATGTCCTTGAACTTGCCGCTTTTGAAGACCTCGGCGCGCAGGCCGATCTTGTCCATCAGCCCGCGGTAGTTGTAGCCGGACATGATGACGCCGATGCTGCCGGTGATGGTCAGCTTGTTGGCCACGATCCAGCGGCACGGTGCGCTGATGTAGTAGCCGCCGGAGGCCGCGAGGGAGTTCATCTGCGCGATGACAGGCTTGCCGGTGGTGTCCTGGAAATTTGTGATGAGCGTCGCGATGTCGTCCGAGGCCAGCACTTCGCCGCCGGGAGAATTCACCTTGAGAATCACGGCCTGGATGCGGTCGGAATCGGCCGCGATCTCCAGTTGGTCCTCGATCAGGTCCACGAGGTTGTTGCCCGAGCTGTCGAACGCCTGCGAGGTGATCACGCCGTCCACGTCGATCAGCATGATGTCGTGCCGGGCGCGGTTGTTCTCCACATAGACCGGCATGAGCCCGCCCCGGCTGCCGCCGGACATGGCGTGCCCGGACGCGCCGCCCAGCACCGCGCTGCCGAGGTTGCCCAGGAAACTCAGTCCAAGCAGCAGCGCCAAGACGATGGCGAGGATCATCCAGCCCCGGCCGGATTTGCGCGGAGCGGGCGGCACGGGTGCGCCGGGCCGGAGCAACGGCGGAGGCGGATACGCGGCGGGAGGAGGCACCGGCGGCGTAGGCGGCGGAGTGGAGCCCGAGGGTCCGGTCGGAAACGCATTGTCCATGGGGCCGGAAGCTAGAGGAGCCCTCTGGAACCGGCAAGGCCGGGGACGCGAGGCGTCAACCGTGGCAACGCGGGTAGCGGCGTGGCGGCGAGCCCGGTCCAGGCCGCGTCGCCCAGCTTTGCCGGCGCACGCGCGCGATGCTCTTGTCCATTTGGCCACAGAGCTCTTCGTCGCGGGCGCGGAGATATTGGGCGTCGTTGCGCGTCAAACGGGCCCAGCCTTGCTTGAGCTTTCCCTTCAGAATCTTCCAATCGCCCGTGAGAGTAAGTCGGTTCATGGTTGGTTGGAGGTTGAGGTTCCACCCATGAACCGCAGCGCGGGTGCCAACCCAGAAAAGCCCGGTTGCGACCGCTTTCTCTGCCGCAACCGGCCCATCGGCCATCGCCGGCCCATGCAGATCGCATGGGCAGAATGCAAAGCCGCAGGAACCCACTGGGCGTCACACCAAGGAAAAGCCGTCGATTCTCCGCAAAAGGCGGCGTTTCACCGCGCTTTCCATCGGAAACAGCGTGGCATCTGATCCGCTAAACCATGGATACCCGGACGATGGTCCGGACTTCGGAAGAACGGTCCTCCGAGCTCAACAGGCGAAGCGACCGGCAAAGGAAAGGCATGGTCATGTTAAGCTGGGCACTGACGTTTTTCATCGTGGCGCTGATTGCGGGAGTCCTGGGATTCGGCGGAATCGCCGGAACCGCCGCCTCCATCGCCAAGGTCTGTTTCGTGATCTTCCTCGTGTTGTTCCTCGTCTCCCTCATCGGCGGGCGTCGCCGGGTGTGATGGAAGGAACGCAACGGGAGCGCAAAAGAATCGGGCTTCGCCGCATGGCCACATGCGGCGTTTGCTTTGTCGGCGCGGAAGTTTCCGCAGACGCGGACGCAACCGAAGATTCGACGGCTCCGGGTTGTTCCCCCCGAATGAAACCTACTTGGGCGGTTCGAGGAACAACGCCACGCCCGGATTGGTCTCGGCGAAATAGCGGGCCGCCCAGTCGGTGGGGAAGAGCACCACGGGCGTGTTGTTCGCGTCGAAGCCGATGCGCGAGCCGGTGGGCATCTTCAGCGCGTCGAGCGCTTCCTCGGGCGTGCCCGGCGTGAGCCAGCGGATCTGCGTAAACGGCGCGGCTTCGCGGCGGGTCTCGGCGCCGTATTCCGTCTCCAGCCGATACTGGAGCACTTCGAACTGGAGCGGGCCGACCGCCGCCAGCAAGGGCACGCGGCTCGCGGTGTCCTTCAACAAGAACGCCTGGGCCACGCCTTCCAGCAGGAGTTGGTCGAGGCCTTGGCGGAACTGTTTGAACTTCGCCGTGTTCGGGTTGTGGAAGTATTCGAACACTTCCGGCGTGAAGCGCGGGATCTCGTCGTAGCGGAGGCCGGACTCGGTCGTCAGCGTGTCGCCGATGCCGAAGCCGTCGTGGCCCACGAGGCCGATGATGTCGCCAGGATAGGCGGCGTCGACGGTTTCGCGGTCGTTGCCGAAGAGCTTGTGCGAGGAGCTAAGGCGGACCTTCTTCCCGGACTGGACGTGCTGCACAACCATGTCGCGCTCGAACTTGCCGCTGACGATGCGGACGAAGGCGATGCGGTCCCGGTGCTTGGGGTCCATGTTCGCCTGGATCTTGAAGATGAAGCCGCTGAAGGCGGGATGTTCGGGGGAGACGAATTGAGCGTCCCCCTGTTGATCGCCCGGCAGGGGAGCTGGGGTGCTCCGGGGCTGGGGAGATGTGCCCCGGCCCCCTTTCTCCTCGGCTCCCCAGCTTGAACGCCCACGCGGCTCGCTGCTCCAGTTCAGGAAGCTGTCGAGCAGGAGCTGCACGCCGAAGTTGTTCACACCGGAGCCGAAGAAGACGGGGGTCAACTTGCCCGCGAGCACCTTGGCGTGGTCGAACTCCGCGCCGGCCATCTCGATCATCTCGATCTGTTCGCGGACGGTGCGGTAGGTGTGTTCGTCGAGGGTGTCCTTCACCAGCGGATCTTCCAGGCCGGTGACGTTGACCGCCGCGCGGTATTTGCCGCCGACCACGCGCTCGAAGAGATGGACCTTCTTTTCCGCCCGGTCATAGACGCCCTTGAAGTCCTGCCCGTGGCCCAGCGGCCAGTTCATGGCCACGGACTGGATGCCGAGCACGGCTTCCAGCTCGTCCATCAGCTTGATCGGGTCCTGCGCGGGCCGGTCGAGCTTGTTCATGAAGGTGAAGATCGGCACGCCGCGCCGGGCGCAGACCTCGAAGAGCTTCCGGGTCTGGGCCTCCACGCCCTTGCCGGCGTCGATCACCATGATGACGGCGTCCACGGCGGTGAGCACGCGGTAGGTGTCCTCGGAGAAGTCCTTGTGACCGGGGGTGTCCAGGAGGTTGATGTAGTAGCCGCCGTATTCGAACTGGAGGACGGTCGAGCTGATGGAGATGCCGCGCTTCTTCTCCAGCTCCATCCAGTCCGACGTGGTGGCGCGCTGGTTCTTGCGGGCGGTGACGGAGCCGGCGAGCTGCACGGCGCCGCCGTAGAGCAGCAGCTTCTCGGTCAACGTCGTCTTGCCCGCGTCGGGGTGCGAGATGATGGCGAACGTGCGCCGGCGTTTGAGTTCTTCCTGAGTGGTCATTGAGATGGTTTTGCCGCTCGATAGGCCTGCTGCGGATGGTTGGGACTTTTCGCGAAACGAAGCTCCAAGGCCCCCTCTTTCACCAAGTCGCCCAAATAGTGGACCCGGAGGGTATCGGGAGTGCGTTTCAGCAGCACGGCCAAGGCTTGGAGCGTGAGGAAGTGCTGGGCGGTCAGTTTGACAAGGATGCTCCGAACGGCTTCACGGTCGGTTTTCCGGCTGTTTCTCACGGGCGAGGAAATTTCGAGCAAAGTGTTCCACGTGTCCGAATCGAAACCGAAATGTTCGGAGATGACGGGCAAATGTTCGGAGCCCGGAGCCAAATGTTCGGAGCTGGTGGGCAAATGTTCGGAGCCCGCAGGAGGCTCGATTCCCACGGCGGACTTTGCCTTCACGGAAACCGGAGCAAGCGGCAGTTCTTCAGCTAGATCGGAATCAATGGTCGGTGCCTGGTCGGGGAAATAATAGGACGTTCCACGCGTCGCCCCTCGCGAAACAAGAAATCCATTCGAAACCAAATCGGCCAATGTTTTGGAGAGATCCTTGGGATGCTGATCGCACATCTCCCTGAGCCGGGCATGGGAGATGCGCCCCTCGATGGCTACAGTGGCCAACGCCAGTCTCGCCGCTTCCGGGAGTTCGCGAAACCGACCGCCAAAGCGTCCATCCAGCTCTAAAAGCGTTTCGGGCGGCAGGAGGCTGACGGTCCTCAGACGAAGGACCGTTTGCTCCGGATTCATTTGCTCGAACAGCTCCGGACGTCGCCAAGACTGGCGTCCCCAGTTGCGATAGACCTTGGGCAGGCCGGAGCCTGCTTGCTCGGCCAAA